>JALSHX010000172.1 GCA_026982025.1 Aquificaceae bacterium
CCTCAATCTTAACAATGGACTTGGGAAAGTCCAGAAGAGGAATGAAGTTGTCATAAGTGGGTGTTAGAATGACCCTGTATCTGAAGGATTCGGACGACTCGTCAAGTTCCGGAGAAGGTGATCCCCTTTCCCTTCCCCTTATCCACTTTGTTCCGGTCATGGTTTCAAAAACCGCCACCCTCCAGTATGCAACCTCCGGGAGATTGCCGTAAACTCTCATTACGACGGTGTTGTCTTGCTGTATTTCCCCGACCTTTCCCAGCTCCACATCCTGAGCGATTCCGCTTGAAAGTGTTTTCTCCTGGGAGGCGAGGAAGTCAAAGAGAGGAGTGTAGGTCCTCGGGAGCGCTATGAAGAAGGGAAGGCTCAGCAAGAAGACAAGGACCGGGTAAATCACTGTGAACCTCGTGTATCTGGAGATGAATGTTCTGCTGAGTTTAAGGTCCCCTGCGTTGGAGTATAGATTGGTAAAAAGAAAGGCAATACTGCCGAGGAATAGCTCATATAAAAAGAAAGCAAGGAATGACAGATCAAACCTGAAGGTGGCGGAAAGAGCAACACCGAAGAGGCTCAGAAGAAGCATCTGATAAATATCTCTCGGCTTTTTCTCTTCAAGGGATTTTATGGCTATTAAGAGGAGAAGAATATTCGCAAAGGGAGCAATAAGGTCATCAAAAGAAAGATCAAGCATGAAGAAGATGGAAAGGAGAAAACCAGAAACGGTCAGGATCCACCGCGGGGGATAGTGACCGAATTTCAGGTCATTAAGAAATCCTATGGCTGTAATGAGTGAAAAGAGGAGTATGTAAATTCCGTATGCAAGGGAGTGGAGAGCAACGAAAGATCCAAAGGAAACGAGGTAGGTAAGTGTAAGACTCAGGCTTTTTGCACTGTGCATAAACCCTCAGTTGTGAGGTATGCCCTGTTTTTCAAGTTCCTTAATTTTTTTCATTGCCTGATCAAATTTGTAAAGGGAAGATGCCACATCCTTGAGGTGCCGTGCAGCGGTCAAGTAAGCTTCCCTCAACTCCGGATCTGTAGCCTTCTCTGCCTTATCAAGCAGGTTTCTGTGGAAGAGCAAAAGGCCATTTCTGAGCTCATTAAAGTCCATCTTCTTCCTCCAATGTTCCTGATTCTCTCAACCATCCTTGATATTAATCGTCTGAACAGGCTCCTTCCATGATTTGCACCCATCGTAAAGCTAATTTTCACGATAAAATACCTTCCTCCCTTTGAAAGGTCCCTCTCAAGACTCTCCAAATCCTTTCTCAGTTTGGAAGTGTTAACTCCGTAATAAGGCGATCTCATATCCCTCAGAAGAGACAGGGCGATCCTGATCCTTGAATTGTCCGCAGACTTTTTCTCATTGAGTTCTCTATAAAAAGTGGAAAGATTTTCAATGACTCTAAAAATGTCAGAGTCCTTTTGAAACCTCATTCCCTGTATCTGGGAGTAGTGTAGTGATTCTCCGAAGAGCTCCTCGTTAAAAATCAGGGAAGCGAGGTACACTCCTTCCGCTGGAGTATTCCTCCTGGAGTAGCTGGAGACCTTGCTCAGAACGGTCCAGTACTTTAAAAACTTTGAGTAAATTTCGTAAAACACCTCCCTGTACTCGGGAAGAAAACTTACCATCAGATTTTCGTGAGAGCGCAACCTGAGAATGTCCTTTCCGTAAATCACCTCTCCCGAGGGTAAAATGATCTGAAAGAGATCAAGCTCAAGGAGCACATCCTGCCATCTGACCCTTGCTGTCCGGAATGTCTTTGTTGCACAGGAGATAAGCTTGTCAAGGCTGACTTCAAATGTTCCCAGCTTTCTTACGAGTTGACAGTAGCAGATGGGGTAAAGAAGAACCTCTTTTTTGGAAGGATCGTCAAGAATCTCTAAAAAGATACTTTCAAGGCGTCCCGCCTCACTCCAGGAGTATTTGAGCATAGGAATAATTTAAGGGATGATATATATTTATTCAAGGAGGTGCGCGGATGTATCCGATGGAGAAGGAAACTGCAATACAGGACGAACTCCTTGACACTTTTAAATCAAAGGAGGCTGTTGTTACACTTTATCTTACAAGGGGCAACAGGATTACCGGCAAGATTCTGAACCACGATAAGTACACCATCCTCCTTGATGTCGACGGCCAGCCCCACCTCATATACAAACACGCTGTCAGCACCATAGTGGAGGGTAAATGAAAGGGATCCTGATAGGGATCTGCAGAGACAAAAATAAAAAAAGGGATGTAAAGAGGTCTCTGAGAGAGCTGGGCGGACTCCTTGAGGCAATCGGCGGAAAAGTAATCGGTTATATAGTTCAAAAAAGGAGCAGACCCGATCCGGGATACTTCATAGGAGAGGGGAAAGCAAAGGAACTCAAGCAGGTTATTGAGGGGACGGGAGCTGATGCGGTTATATTTGATGACCCTCTCACACCGTCTCAGGTGAGAAATCTTGAAAAGATCACAGGAGTGAAGGTGCTTGACAGAACGGACCTCGTTCTTGAAATATTCTCAAGGAGGGCAAGGAGCAGGGAAGCCAAGTTGCAGGTGGAGCTT
>JALSHX010000173.1 GCA_026982025.1 Aquificaceae bacterium
CGGGGGACACTTTGTTCTGGGACATGTTGACTTCACCGCGAGAATTCTCAGCTATATCAGCAGGGGAAAACACAGGGAACTGGTTATTGAGATACCTCCGGAATGGAGAAAATTCTTCGTTGAAAAAGGTTCCGTTGCCGTTGACGGCATAAGCCTGACCGTTAACTATATCTTAAGCGGTGGAATATCAATAAACATCATTCCACACACCTTTGAAAATACCAATCTTAGAGTAAGAAAAAAGGGGGACCCGGTTAACATTGAGGTGGACATAATTGCCAAGTATGTGGCTAATCTGCTTTAGACCATCATCTTCTCAACGAATCCGATGTGGTGCTTTCCTCTCTTGAACTCCAATGAAGAAAGGATCCGCCTGTGAAACTCAATGTTGGTTTTCAGTCCTTCTCCTTCAATGACGAATTCTTCAAGTGCTCTTAATCCTCTTGTGATAGCTTCTCCCCTGTTTTCTCCCCAGACTATAAGCTTTGCGATCAGCGAGTCGTAATAGGGAGGAATTTTGTATCCCTGATAGATGTGTGTGTCAACCCTGACCCACGCTCCTCCGGGAACCACCAACCTTTCAATCCTGCCGGGCGAGGGCATGAAGTTATCGGGGTCCTCCGCGTTGATTCTCATCTCAATTGCAAATCCTTTGGGTTCCGGTGGGTCAAAGTTAAGCTCCTCACCTCCTGCAATTAAAAACTGCCACTTCACAATGTCAACGCAGGTCACCATTTCAGTGACGGGGTGCTCAACCTGAATTCTTCCGTTCATCTCCATAAAGTAGAAGTTCCCCTCCTCATCCAACAGAAATTCTACCGTACCCGCGCCCTCGTATCCTATAGCCTTGCAGAAGTCCGAGACGAGAGCGGATATTTCCATCCGTTTTGTGGGTGAAACGCATGAGCTGGGAGCCTCCTCAATTAACTTCTGGTGCCTTCTCTGAATTGAGCACTCCCTCTCTCCCAGAACCGCCACATTACCCTTTGAATCCGCAAGCACCTGAAACTCAATGTGCTTTGGGTTAATAATGAATTTTTCAAGGTAGAGCCTCCCGTCTCCGAAGCAAAGGTCAGCCTCCTGCACCGCAACGGGGAATTTTTCCCTCAAATCCCTTTCGTTCATTACGATCCTGATTCCCCTTCCTCCCCCGCCCGCGGAGGCTTTGAGAACAACGGGGTATCCGATCTCCCTTGCCGTTTCTATGGCGGATTCAAGGTTCGTTGTTCCGTTGCTTCCCGGAACGAGGGGAATTCCTGTCTTTTTTGCTATTTCCTTTGTTCTTATCTTGTCTCCGATCAATTCAAGGGTGGAAGGAGAGGGTCCTATGAACTTGACCCTGCTCTTTGCCACTATTTCTGCAAACTTAGGATTTTCCGCCAGAAAGCCGTAGCCTGGATACACCGCGTCCGCTCCGGAAATCTCCACCGCAGACATAATCCTCGGAATGTCAAGGTAGCTTTTGGAAGGCTCTGGAGGTCCTATACAGACGGACTCATCCGCCATCTGCACATGAAGCGAATCTCTGTCCGCCTCAGAATAAACCGCTACGGTTTTGATCCCCAGTTCCCTGCAGGCTCTTATTGCCCGCAGGGCAATTTCCCCCCTGTTTGCAATTAAAACCTTTTTAAACATCTAACTTTCTATCTTACCAGATGAAATTATCTCAATTAACTGACCCGCTATGTAGTCAACCTCCGCGTCGGTGAGGTAAGGGTGGGCAGGTATAGAAAAAACCTCTTTCCTTAATCTCTCAGCCGTGGGAGTTGGTAAGTGTTCACACTCCCTTATTTCGTGAAGAAGGTAGGTGTAATAAACCCTTGCTTCAATCTCCATTTTATTGAGCTCTTCAACGATGACATCCCTCCAGGGATGCCTTAGGGTAAAAAGGTGATACGCATGTACTGAATTTTCCCTCTCGGGAGGCAGGTGAAAATGTTCCTTCAAAAGAGACCTGTACTTTTTCGCTATTTCTCTCCTTCTTGCGTTCATCTTCCCAAGTTTTCTAAGTTGAAGTGTGCCTATTGCTGCCTGAAACTCCGTTATCCTCACATTAAAGGCGGGTTTATTTCCGAAGTCAATAATTTCTCTGATTTTTTGGGCAACCTGTTTATCCGATGTGGTAAGGGCTCCCCCTTCTCCCATGGGAACATTCTTTGACGCGTAAAAGCTAAATGCACCTATGTGTCCCCATGAACCCGCCTTTCTTCCCATCAGGCTTGCACCGTGAGCCTGAGCGCTGTCCTCAATGACATAAAAACCGTAGCGGTCAGCCAGATCCATAATTTCCTTCATAGGTGCCACCTGTCCGTAGAGGTGAACGGGGATTACCGCTCTTGGTCTGTACTTTTTAACCGCGTCTTCAAGCTGGTTCAGATCAATTGTAAAAAACTCATCCACATCAACCACCACCGGCTCACCGCATGCAAGGAAAACGGCGTCAATGGTAGCCATGAAGCTCATTGCGGGAACTATAACCTTTTCACCCCTGTCAACGCCGATTGCTCTGAGAGCAATAAAGAGGGCAGTTGTTCCGGAGCAAA
>JALSHX010000174.1 GCA_026982025.1 Aquificaceae bacterium
CACCGGCTCACCGCATGCAAGGAAAACGGCGTCAATGGTAGCCATGAAGCTCATTGCGGGAACTATAACCTTTTCACCCCTGTCAACGCCGATTGCTCTGAGAGCAATAAAGAGGGCAGTTGTTCCAGAGCAAACTGTGAAGCAATGTTCAGTGCCAACATAATTTGCAAATTCCTCCTGAAAGTTTTTAGTCCATCTTCCTCTCGTGAGCTGATGGCTTTCAATGATCTCAAGAACTGCTCTTTTTTCTTCCTCACCAAAAAGGGGCTGTATAATCCTTATCATTACCTTCCTCCGGCACCGCCTCCCCCGAAGCCTCCTCCCGCTCCGAATCCTCCTCCGAATCCGCCTCCGCCCCTTACATCAGCCGAGGCGGGGACGGCCCTCGTGCTGTGTATGTGATAGTAGCAGTGATAGAACCTTGTTCTAACATAAGTTGACCTTTCAAGGAAAGGTATTTTTACCTTAAGCTCTTTCATCGCTGACTCAACCTTCTCAGCTACTCCAAGGGCGGTGCCGTAAACAAGCCACTCTTCCCAGATGGCGAGGTCCTCCGGAGAATACTTTTTTATCATAGCAAGATCCGATAGAAAATTCCTGAATGCCCTCCACTGGAGCCTCTCACGGTAAAAATCCCTCTTCCACCTTCCGAAGACCTGAGGAGGCAGGAGGAAAGCAGGAACATTTAAAATGCCTACCGCACCGAGGGAAAGCACGGCAATGTCGTAAAAGTAGCCCCCCTGAGTCTTTCCGAAAAGGAATATTATTACTGTAAAGAGGACGATCACAGCCGAAAGAACGGCGCCAGTCCAGAGAATTATTCTGTGCCCCTTAACGGAAAGAAATCCTTCCGTGAGGAGAGGGTCTTTGTAATTCACTACCTCCTCAAAGTCCCTTCTCAGCTTTTCAAGGGCGTTGGGATTGTTCTGCTGAACATAGGCATCCGCAAGCCTTTCAACCTCTTCGGGAATAAAGTATCCTCCTCCGTAGACGGAGTATTTCTCAAGAAGTTCAAGAACCTTCCTTTCGTAAGAGTCCCTCGTGTTTTTATCCTTGATTCTAACCCTAAGCTTTCCCTCTGATGTATCCACCTCAAGGAGGCCTCTTCTTTCCATGTCAAGGACAGTTGCCATAAAAGCATTTTCGTCGGTCATGTCAGCTCTTTCGCTGAAAATCATGTTTACGAGCCAAGGCTTTCTTGAGGGATGGGGAATATGGTTTAGGTACTTGGGAACGGTGAAGGACCTTTCTGATCCGTACAGCCAGTAAATCAAAAACAAAAATAGGGGATAAAGGATCAGCAGTGCTTTTAAAACATCCGATCCCAAATTTCTCAACCTGTGGTATAGCATGAGGTTTGCGTTTGCACTTAGAGTTCTACCCTTGACATTTGCAACATACTCCTTGAATCCCACAAATTCGTAGGGCTTCGTGAGTATTTCAACCTCTACCAGAGAGTTCTCGGGAGCCTTCCCCCTTATTATCCACGCGTTCCCCACTTTCCTGGTTTCATGAGCTGGAAGGTGAGGGAAAACCTCCTCAACTACCTGGGCACTGTCCCTGATAACAATCTCCACATCCTCGTAGAATATGTGCCGATCCGCCAGCTTTATGTTCAGGTGCCCGTTACTGTTATCGTATCTGTAGGGAGGGTGGAGATAATACTCCGCAAACAGGCGGTATTCCCCCTCTTGAAATCCCTCTTCTCTAAGTATTCCCACCTCGTTAGGCTCCGCTTTATCAGATACTTTATCGTTATTTCCATCAGCCACCACCGCTCCGCGGTGGTCTTTTAAATAGGGAATTCCGTCTCCTCCGAAGTTAATAACTTCAAGACCGGGTCTCGTTGGCTCCTCACCGTAAAACAGGGGAACCCTCCAGTTTCTGTAAAGCATTGAGAAGGCTCTGTCTTCACTCACCTTAAAGAGGAAGTTTTCCCTCAAAGTGATTTTTTCTTCAAGCTCAAAGGTTACCCTGTACTCCGCCTTCAGAGGGCTCAAGAGAAGTCTTATGTCATACCTTGAAAGGAGTATCGCTAATACTCCGAGAAGAAGAGTACCTCCCACCGCCATGAGAATCTTTCTGCCTTCGCCCATCTAAACGCTCCAGGAAACATCGGGTCTCCTTTCCACATCCTCTCCGAAGTCCAGATACTCCATCTTGGCAAAGTTAAACATGCCTCCCACCATGTTTGAGGGAAATGTGTCAAGCATTGTGTTGAATTCCTGAATAATGTTGTTGTAGGTGTATCTGTGGCGCGCGAGCTCGCTTTCAACATTTTTTATTGACCCGGTCAGTTCCTTGACAATCTCTGAAGTTTTAAGCTCAGGGTAGTTCTCAACGGTGAGGAGGAGGTTTCCCAGGATTCCCCTTACTTCCCTCTCAATTCTATTGATTCCCTCTGCATTCTGCGGTTTTAGGACGCTTGATCTGAGCTCCGTGATCTTTTCAAGGGTTTCCTTTTCAAACTTTGCATAGCTTTTGACCGAATCAACGAGCTGAGATATCATATCAAGTCTTTTTTTAAGA
>JALSHX010000175.1 GCA_026982025.1 Aquificaceae bacterium
GCCGACCTTGCGGGCGTCAATGTCCCATGCTGCAACGATTTCAAGGTCCCAGGGCTTGTAGCCCCCTATGTCCTCGTGCATCACTCCGTTAAAGTCCGATGAAGAATTGTTGCGGTAGTAGTATATACCCTGAATCAAAGAGCTGGCACAGTTCCCTACTCCCGCAATGGCAACCCTGACTTTCCCCGCCATTCTCTCCACCTCCTCTTAGGGGTGTTTAGAGTCTTTATAACAAAGTATATAAGTGAGGCTATATACTAAAATTATAGTTACCCCCGCTAAGGTGTTCAACCCTGCTATCATAACATTTAATTAAATACGAGGAGGTTTAAAATGCTTCCGAGAGAGCTTATAGATCTCATGAGGGACCTCGGTGTTTTTCCCGTTGTTATAGGAACGGTTGACGATGAGGGAAACCAGCACATGACCTTTATTACCTGGATATATCCCTCCGATGAGAGGGTTCTCAGACTTGCAATAAGTTCGGGTGCAACTTCAGCCCGGAACATAAGAAAAACGGGCAAAGTGGCTGTCCAGCTATTTGCACCCGATAAAGCCTTAACATGCTACGGCACAGCCCGAGAGATAGCTCAAAAAATTGAGGGTGTCCCTTTTGATGTTTCGGTTTTTGAAATGTCGGTAGAAAGGGTTGAAAACTCTTTATTTCCCGGCTCAACGATAACCGGAATAATCCCCTTCGCTCACACGGGGAAGGTTTACAAGATGGCTGAGCTTGATGAGAAGGTAATGTCAGCTCTTAGAAACAGGAATTAATGCTTTTCAGGGTCATTACGCCGGGAGGCAGGATATACGATCTCCGTAACAGCTCGGGAAAGGAATTAAACCGGATAGGTTACAGGGTTCTCTGCAGGATAAAGGGCAAAAACCTATTCGGGATAGTCGTAGGACCGGGAGGTGGTGAAGCCCGGGGTGATATTTTAGAAGTCCCCGACAAAAGCCCCGTCATAGGGGAACCCCAGCTTGAAGCGGTAAAAAATACCGCACTTGACTACTTGAGACCATGGGGCGTTCTACTCTTTAATCTTCTGCCTTCGCGTCTCATAATGCACTATCAAGTCAAAGTTTACGCGGGAAGAGGGATAGTGAGAAGTTTTCTGGACGCAGAGACACGCGAATTGGTTAACTACCTCAAAAAGAGGGGAGGCGTGCCTGTTGATTCTCTCAAGAGAAAATTCGGCTCCCAGAGGGTGGACCTCCTCCTTGAAAAGGGCCTCCTCACCCTGAGGGAAGGATGGAGGGAAAAGGCGGAGAGCGGGGAAAGATACTTCTCTTTGAGACTGAAAACCTCTGAGGCTCTGGAAAAGGTAAGGTCCAGAGAGCTAAAGAGACTCATAGTATTCCTCGGAGGGAGGTCAGCAGTAGGTATTAAGGACCTGAAGGAGTGGGGCTTTAAGGAAAAGCATTTGAAGGACTTGCTAAAAATTGGCATAGCAAAAGAGGCAGAGATACGGGAAGTATCGGGCGAAAGGGAAGCTCATAAGGCTTTCAAACAGCTCGGAGAAACGGGAAAAATTCACTTCCTTACGGGAAGGTTTTACGAGGTTTTAGAGGCTGTTATGGCACGGTCCCTAAATGCCCTCGGAAAGGGAAAGGGCTCGCTTATAGTAGTATCGTCCTTTTCCCAGTTCCGGAGGGTCGCGGAAATTTACGGCTCCACAGAGGGAGTTATACTACTGCATCCTTCGGCGGTAGGCGGGCGTTTCGTTGACCTCTGGTTTGAGTCGGGACGCTCTCCGGGGATCGTCATTACAACTCAGGTAGGCGTTCTCGCACCTGTTTTTGAACCTGAATTCGTCTTTCTCATTGACGAATCCTTCTCTTCCGTTAGGCTCCGAAGGGCGGGAGACATTGATTTGAGAAAACTCGTTCTTAACCTATCAAAGACTGCAGGTTCAAACCTCATACTTGCAGGTCCCGAACTATCCCTTTCTGCTCACCTTATGGTTTCCATGGGTAAAGGGAAAAAGGAGGAATTGGTTTCTTCAGGACCAAAGGTCCGTGTGCTTGGCAGAACTCCCCGTGATATCCTCACCCCCGAACTCTACGAAATCCTCAAGGTGAATGATGGTCTGACCACACTTTTCCTCGTGCCAAAGCAGGGCTACAGCTATATGTTCTGTCCCAGATGTCAGATTCCCGTCCACTGTCCCCGGTGTGACACCTTTCTTACCTTTTCAAGGGAGCAGGATAAATTGTTCTGTACCAGTTGCGGGTACAGGCACTCGGACATCTCCTGTCCCGACTGCGGTGGCGATCTTGAAGACCTTGGATTCGGTATAGAGAAGGCTTACGAGGTAATTGAAAACTCCGTCGGAATTAATGACAGGATGAGCTTTGAGACTTTTCCACGATGGGAGGAGTCCTTTGATAGGGTAGTTGTGCTGTCGGCGGATTCAATCCTCTCGGTTCCGAGCTACAGGTCAGAAGAGGAGATGTTTCTGTACCTGATGAGGGCGTACAGGATAGCCTCAAAGCAATTGATCATTCAAACAATGTTTCCTTCCGTTT
>JALSHX010000176.1 GCA_026982025.1 Aquificaceae bacterium
GTCAGCCCATAAACACATACCTTCTTGGGATAAATATCATTCCTTGAGAGGGCGTAATCCAAAACCTTGTTGGCATCATCCTCTACAACCGGGTCGTGGTATATGGGAAATCTCTCAATAAACCTTCCCGTGTAGAGGTCGGGAGCAACCACCACGAACCCCCTTGCGGCAAGTCTCTTGACATGTAATTGAAAGAGGTCATCAAGCCCTCTCCTGCCGTGAAGGAATAAAACACCGGGAAACTTTCCCTTTTTTGCAGGTCTTGCAACCATAACGGGTATTTCCGTATCGCCGTTGTAAACGGACACCCACTTGACCTTTATCTTGTAGTTTCTCGGAGGTTCAATGTACCCTTCCCTCCACCACCTTTCGTCCCACCACCACGCTTTGTTTCCCCTTTCATCCAGCTTTCTGATAAGGTTTTCAATGAACTCATCGGCAAAGCCGATGGAAAAAATCAGAAGAATCAGTAGCCCCACCTTCCTCATAGCTCGCCCTCCTTAACTTTAATAATAAAATAAGTTTCCCTATGTTTGAGTTCAGGATAACCCACAAAGATGGAAGGGCAAGGTGCGGAGTTTTAAAAACAGTTCACGGAACCGTTGAAACCCCAGTTTTTATGCCGGTCGGAACCCAGGGAACGGTAAAGGCAATGACACCTGCCCTTCTAAAGGACATCGGAGTGAGAATGATCCTCGGAAATACCTACCATCTCTACCTAAGACCGGGTTTGGAGGTAATAAAGAAGGGCGGTGGTCTTCACAGGTTTATTTCGTGGGAAGGTCCTATTCTCACTGATAGCGGAGGCTATCAGGTATTCTCCCTTTCTGTTGAAAGGTTCAGAGGGATGAAATCAAGGGTGGAGGTAACCGACGAGGGTGTCAGGTTTATGGACCACCTGAGGGGAGATCTCCATTTTTTTACTCCAAAAAACGTTATTGAGATGCAGTTAACCATGGGTTCGGACATTATTATGCCCCTTGACCACTGCATACCTTACCCTTCCGATGAAAGACTTTCAAGGGAGGCTCTTGAAAGAACCCTTCTCTGGCTTGATCAAAGTGTAGAAGCTATGAGGGATCACAATGACGGTTGTGTTCTCTTCGGAATTGTTCAGGGAGCCTTTGATGAGGCTTTAAGGATTGAGGCTGTTGAGCGTACCCTTGAAAGGGACCTGCCCGGTTATGCAATAGGGGGGCTATCCGTCGGAGAACCGAGGGAGCTTATGATGGATTTTACGGACCTCGTCGCTTCTCTTCTACCGCAGGAGAAGCCCCGCTATCTCATGGGAGTCGGAAAGCCTGAGGATATAATTTACGCGGTGGGGAGAGGGGTTGACATGTTTGACTGTGTAGTGCCCACGAGGAGCGGAAGGACCGGAACACTTTACACCTCCCGGGGGGTTTTAAACATTAGGCATTCAAGGTTCAGACTTGACTTCGGTCCCCCTGATCCTGAATGTGATTGCTACACCTGTAGAAACTTCTCAAGAGCCTACCTGAGACATCTCTTTGTAAGCGAGGAAATAACCTCCTATGTGCTGAACACAATTCACAACTTGAGGTTTTATGTCAGGTTGATGGAGAGGGTCCGCTCATCAATCAAGGAAGGAAAGTTTTATGAATTTGCAAAGGTTGAGATGGAGAAACTGAGAAGGAAAGTTTAAGTCAGGATTTTTCCCAGCTTTTACCCGTAGAAGAATCCACCTCAACGGGAACTTCCTTAAGGACAATTCTCCCCGCGCGAACCATTGCCTCTTCAAGTGATTTTTGCACCTCCTTCTCCTGACCTTCCGGGCACTCAACAAGAATCTCGTCATGAATCAGATTCACCGGAAATGCCTTAAGACCCCTTTTTTTAATCTCAACATCAAACATAAGTACCGCAAGCTTTAGAAGGTCCGCTCCGGTTCCTTGAATAGGATAGTTCACTGCATCGGTAAAGGTAAGGGCACGGTAGGGCCTTCCCAGAAGGGTTGTTCCTTTGACTTCTTCCTTCTCCTTGAGTTCCTTTTTAACTTTCTCGTGCCATTGAAGGAAGGCGTGAAAGTGTTGAAAAAACTTCTTTCTGAGCGTATCGGCGGATGAGGGATCAATGTTCGCTCCGTAGCTACTCCTTGCATACTCCGAAAGACCCCTTGCTGATATGCCGTATATCAGACCGAAGTTCATTGCCTTTGCAATCTGTCTTTCTTCTTTATTAACTTCATCCTCGGGCTTTTCCAGAACGAGGGATGCGGTGTACCTGTGAAGGTCTTTACCCTCCTTGAAGGCTCTGACCATGCTTGAATCACCCACATACTCCGCCGCAATTCGGAGTTCAATTTGTGAGAAATCAGCTATGACAAAGATATTGCCCTCCTCTGTCCTGAATAAGCTTCTCATATCCCGTGGAATATTCTGGACATTGGGGTGAGAGCTTGCCATTCTACCCGTTACCGCTCCGATCTGCTTGAACTCAGGGTAAATCCGTCCCCTTTTAACCTCACTTGCAATTTCCCTGAGTTTATCAAGAG
>JALSHX010000177.1 GCA_026982025.1 Aquificaceae bacterium
TACAATCATGAAGCAGTCAAACCGCTCTAAGAGTCAGGTCTCCCGCAAGAACCATTCTGCGACCTTCGGATGTTTCAAGAATAAGGGACCCGTCTTCTCCAACATCCCTGAAGATTCCTGTTACCAACTCCTTTTCATCGGTTATAACCACCTCCTCTCCCAGGTAAAGAAGGGAGGACCTGATCCGGTCCCTGTATGCAGAAAACCCTCTTTCCGCAAAGGAGGTGAGAGTTTCGGCAAGATCCTGAAGAATAGCTGAAAGGACCTCCCTTACTACCAGTTCCCGGCCAGTATAATTGGCAAGTGATGTGGCTCTGTGGGATAGCTCTCCCTTAAACTCCCTCTGGTTAACATTAACCCCGACTCCTGTAATCACCTTATCTGCCGTTTTTTCCACAAGTATTCCAGCCACCTTTTTTCCAGATAGGTATACGTCATTGGGCCACTTTATTGCACAGGGAAATCCGAGATTACCCAGTGCATCCAGCAGTGAAAGGGCAACAACAAGAGGATATCCTCTCAAGTCCTTAAAAAAGTTTTCACTGAGGACGAAACTAAAATACAGGCCTCCCTCCTGGGACTCCCACCTCCTTCCTTTCCTTCCTTTTCCTCCTTTTTGCCTTTTTGAAACAACAACGGTCCCCTGGGGAAAGCTTCCCTCCTTCAAAACCTTCTGGGTTGAATCAACCTCCTCAAGCCAGATAAGGTAATCAAACATCAGTGCCTGAAGTGACGCATTGACGTAAAGACCATAGCCATACCGTGCTCATTGACCGCCTCAATAACTTCCTGGTCGCGAATGGAACCGCCCGGCTGAATAACGGAAGTAATTCCTGCAGAGGAAGCAAGGTCTATTGAATCCCTGAAGGGAAAAAAAGCCTCCGATGCGAGAACCGCACCCTTCAGGTCAAATCCGTATCTCGTTGCCCTTTCAATGGCGCACCTGAGAGAATCAACCCTTGATACATTACCCGAACCAATCCCCAGAGTCATACCATCTTTTGCTACTACCACACCGTTGGATCTGACATGTTTGCAGACCTTCCAGGCAAATTTGAGGTCCTCAACCTCCTTATCCGTGGGAGACCTTTCGGATACCACCTTCCACTCTTCCCAGAGATCCCCGTCCTCCTCCTGCACAAGGTAACCACCGCTCACCTTTCTGACCTCCCACCCCCTTACCAAACCGTGAAACCTCACAGCCCTTAGGTTTTTCTTATTTTTAAGATGCGCCAGAGCTGACTCCTCAAAGTCTGGAGCAACTACCACCTCAAGGAATATTTGGGTCAGCTCCCTCGCCAAATCATCACCCACCACATCGTTAAAGGCTACAACGCCTCCGAAGGAGGATTGGGGATCCGCATTCTTTGACCTTTCAAAGGCTTCCATCAGGTCCTTCCCGACAGCCACACCGCACGGATTTCCGTGTTTAACTATTACGCAAACAGGATCCTCGGGAAACTCAAGGGCTATTCTAACCGCAGAATCTACATCAAGGTAATTGTTGTAAGACATCTCCTTACCCTGGAGGATATCGGACCTTGCAACGCCGATTTCCTCAAAAGGATTGAGGTATAAGTAAGCCCTCTGATGAGGGTTTTCTCCGTACCTCAGAGTCTTCCCCATCTTCATGGGAATGGTGTAATATTGTTCAGCTTGATCAATTTCTAAAGTAGATTTGAGGTAGTTTGAAATCACCGAGTCGTAATACGCTGTATGACAAAATGCCTTCCAGGCAAGCAGGGCTCTGTCTTCCTTTGTCAGAGCTCCTCTTTCAAGTTTGTCGCTGACCCAGCCGTAGTCCGACGGGTCAACAACGGTCAAAACCCTGAAGTAGTTTTTGGCACCAGCCCTTATCAATGCAGGACCGCCTATGTCAATGAATTCAAGAAGTTCCTCAATGGTAAGGTTTTGCCTCATCATTTCCTCAAAGGGATAAAGGTTAACAACAACAACATCAACAGGTATAATTCCAGCTCCCTCTATGTCCTTTCTATCTTCCTCAACCCAATCTCTGTAAAGGATTCCTCCGTGTATGGCAGGATGGAGGCTCTTTACCCTCCCCCCGAGGATTTCGGGAAATCCCGTCACCTTTGAAATTTCAGTTACCTGAATTCCGTGCTTTTTTAGGTACTCCGCCGTTCCTCCCGTTGAGAGTATTTCGTAGCCAAGCTGAGAAAGTACCGAACCTATCTTCTCAACGCCTCTCTTTTCGTAAACGGAAATAACCGCCCTCATGCTTTTATTATATCTATGCAAAGTGCGCTCTACCTTTCACTCCTTGTCGGTCTGTCCCTTTTGGGTTTGCTCTTCCCGGATTCCTTCAGGTCCTTTAAAGGATTAATAGTTCCGCTTCTGATTGTGATAATGCTCTCCATGGGTCTCACACTTAGCCCTTCCGATTTTGAAAGGATCTTCAGAAAACCTCAAATAATTCTTTACGGAGCCCTTCTTCAGTTTTCAATTATGCCTCTATTGGGATTTTTCACAGCCGTCCTGATCTTTC
>JALSHX010000178.1 GCA_026982025.1 Aquificaceae bacterium
CTTGAAACGGGAACAGCCCTTGAAATTAATACATATCGTGTTGACCTGTCTCCCGAATGGATAAGGCTATGTACCGAAAAAGGCGTTACTCTGGCAGTGGTTACCGACGCGCACTCCGTATTACATCTGAGATACATGAAGCTCGGAGTTGGAATCGCAAGGAGAGGCTGGGCTACTCCTGATGTAATACTAAATACAAGAAGCGTTGAAATGGTCAGGGAATTCGTGCTTTCCAAGAGAAAGGCTCTTGCGGGCAGATGATCCTGAATCACAGAACGTGTGAAAAGCCCCTGCCCTTAAGGCAACTTATTGCTGAGATCGGATTCGGGAGGGGAGACTTTCTAATCTTCCTTTCCCGGAAATATCCTAACCGTATCATAGCGGGGTTTGAGGTTTCGGGCATATCCATTGAAAAAGCGGAGAGGAAACTAAGAAAGCGTGGTATTACAAATGTAATACTCATCCAGCTTGATGCTTATCAGGGCTTTTACTTCATTCTGGCTGAGGAATCTGTCAGGGAAATATACCTGAACTTTCCCGATCCATGGTTTAAGAAGAAGCACCACAGGAGAAGGATTACTTCCCACAGAAATCTCCTTATGTTTGCCTCAAGAATGGAGAGAGGGGGAAAGATTTATTTGAGAACAGATTATCATCCATTAATTGAATTTACCTTTTCTCAAGCAAGGTCTACGGGACTTTTTAAGATTCTGACCGAGGATTTTTTGGGAGACCTTCCTGAAACCAAGTACGGTCAAAAAGCAGTAAAGGAAGGTAGAAAAGTATATACACTCACTCTTGAATTAATCAAAAAACCTCCTTATACTCCTCCCAGAATTATGGGAATGTTCAATGTAAAAGTTAGGGGCGTGCTTGAGGAGGAAAGGCTCGCAAACAAAAGCTTTAAGATCGGGCGGGAGACGGTGCTGAAGACTTACGGCGTAATAAGGACAAAGGATGGATTCCTTGTTGAAGCCCTCTTAAGCGAGAATGGGTTTGTTCAAAGGTTCTTCATATCGGTCAAAGAGAATAACGGAAATCTTATTTTTGATGTATCACCATTCAGTGAAGTTATAAGAACACCAGACCTTTACAAGGCAATCAAAACTTTCGCTGAATTCGTGGTTAAACAATAATTTCTCTCATACCTTCACACTTCATAATCTTTGAAAAAACGGTGCTTATAATGTAGTCAGCAAGCTTTATAACTTCATTGCTAAGCTTCTGGATCAGAAATTCTCCGTCTCTGGGGAATCTTTCTTTTATATATTCCTGCACATCCCTCCCGTTTATAAGAATTGACTCTTTTTTGGAAATCCAACCTTTTTTATACCTGAACTGTGCATTGTAGAGGATCTGATGAGAGCCACCCAGAGGTATATCCCAGAGAATAACAGGGTAAACCGTTAGGCTCAGCTGAATGCCGAGTATGTTTATATACTTGTAAACCTTGAGCCAGTTAACCATACATCTATCCTTCTCGCAGTCCTCTATCAAATGCGAATATTCTCCGAAGTTAAAATGATACTCAAGTATGCACATAAACCGTTTTTCATTTCTTCCCAGCCATTTCCTGAGATTCTCAATGTCCGATTCGGGAGCTGATTCAAGATTTGCCATAAAGCAATTGATAGGAAAGGTGAATTCTTCTACATTTTCCATTTGTCAACCGCCCCCTTAATTAAGATTATGTTAATAGCCTTAAGCTGTTTCAAGATTTTAATTTTATAAACTTATAAATTTTAAAAATATTCTAATAATCTAATGTTTTACGGTTAGAATATGCCGAACCGCTCTTTCAATCCCCTCCGCATCAATTCCAACCTTATTTCTCAGGATGTTCTGGTTTCCATGCTCAATGAAAGTGTCCGGGACGCCGATATTGACCACCTTCTTGTTAATCCCGTTCCGCGCAAGCCATTCAAGAACGGCGGAGCCAAATCCCCCAACAACCGTGTTGTCCTCAACCGTTATTATAGTGTCATACCTCTCAACGATACTCCTAAGCAGGTTTTCATCCAGAGGCTTAACAAATCTGGAATTGACCACGCCCACCCGGATTCCTTTCTTGTAAAGAGCTTCCGCTGCTTTGGTTGCCTGATAAACCGGATAGCCGGTTGCTAGGATCACAACTTCGTCTCCTTCAACGAGTTCCTCCCAGCTTCCTATCTCAATCTCCTTAAAGCCCTCAACGGGAACGCCGTAAGCGGAGCCCCTTGGATATCTGACGGCAAAGGGTTTCCCGCTTCTTATAGCTGTATAAAGAAGGTTCCTCAGCTCCTGCTCATCCTTGGGCGCGCTGACGATCAGGTTCGGAATGCACCTTAGATAACTTAGGTCAAAAACTCCGTGGTGTGTTGGACCGTCATCACCCACGAGTCCTCCCCTGTCAATTGCAAAGGTAACAGGGAGGTTCTGAATAGCAATATCGTGTATTACCTGGTCATACGCTCTCTGCAAAAAGGTGGAGTAGTAAGCAGCAACT
>JALSHX010000179.1 GCA_026982025.1 Aquificaceae bacterium
TCCCCCTCAATTAGCTTTATATTCAATTCCCTGCAAATTCGCCTCGTCTCAATTAGGCGGAGCCTGTACTCCTCGTATGGATGAATGTTGGGATCGTAGAAGAACCCTACGATCTCTTTGTCGGGATAGTCCTCCCTCAGCCTCTTCAAAAAGTAAAGAGCATCGGGAGCACAGCAGATATGAACCAGAAGCCCGGACATGGAAAGATTTTATTCCTCTGACCTTTTCAGGTTTATGATGTCTTCCACCTTCATAACCTTTCTTCTGGGAACATTCACGATAGCCTTTCTCAAATCCTCTCCCTCGTAAACCTTGGAAAGCTCACTCTGGATAAATTCCATGAGCTGATCAAGTTGTTTTTGAAGCTCCTCTATTTGCTCCTTCATGTTCAATATGATGTCAACTCCCGCAAGGTTCACTCCAAGCTCCCTTGTCAGGAAAAGAATGAACTCAAGCCTTTCAAGGTCTTCGTTAGAGTAAAGGCGGGTGTTTCCCTGAGTCCTTGAAGGTTTAAGCAGACCTTCCCTTTCGTAAAGCCGCAGAGTTTGGGGGTGAATATCGTACATCTGTGCAACCACTCCTATTGTGTAAAGACCTTTCCTTTCCCTCATAACCGCTACCTCTCCACCACCCTTTTTGGCTTGGGAAGGACCCTATTAAGCTCTTTGAGGAGACTCTCCACCTTCTTTCCGTCCCTTACGAGCCTGTCAATCATTCCAATTTTCGGAACGTCAACGTTTACTTTAACCAGAAGGTCACCTCTTCCTCTACCTCTGAGTCTCGGCATTCCCTCGCCCGGAACCCTGACCGTTTCTCCGTGAGATGTTCCGGGGGGTATCCTAACCTTAACTTTATTACCCGACAGGGTCGGAACCTCAACTTCGGTCCCAAGAACCGCCTCCGGGAAAGTGACCATCACATCAAGTATGATATCGTCTCCTTGACGCCTGAAAATCCTGTCCTCCTTTACCTTAACGTATATATAAAGGTCCCCGGGCGGACCACCGTTCCTTCCCCAGTGGCCCTTTCCTTCTACTACGAGCCTTGAACCCGTATCCACACCCGGAGGAATTCTTATTTTTATGGTTTCCCCTTTGGCAACGGACCCTCTTCCTCCGCAAGCGGTACAAGGTTCGTAAACAACACCCTCACCACCGCAAGAGGGACAGGTCTGGCTCAGAGTAAAGAAGAACTGCCTCTGCACGACCTGACCCGTACCGCCGCATGTGGAACATCTCCTGACACCCCTTTTTTCATCGTATCCCTTTCCTCCGCATAACTCACACCCCACATACCTGTTGACCTTAACCTCTTTGGTAACTCCCCTGAAGGCTTCCTCAAGGGAAACCTCAATACTCATCTGTATGTCTTCTCCGCGTACGGGCCTTCTCCCTTCTCGCCTGCGACCCCTCGTTGCCTTCTCAAAGATACTCCCGAAAAAGTCAAATCCCTCACCGAAGAAATCTCTGAAAATATCCTCAAGGTCCGGAATCTGGGATGAGAAGTCCTGATGGCTGGCTCCCGCACCCGCACCTTCAAAGGCGGAATGACCGTACATGTCGTACAGCTTTCTCTTTTCCGGGTCCGACAGAACCTGATAAGCTTCGTTGATCTCTTTGAACTTTTCCTGAGCTTCAGGGTTTTTGTTGATGTCAGGGTGGTACTTCCTCGCCAGTCTTCTGAATGCTTTTTTTATCTCGTCCTGCGATGCGTTTCTTGAAACCCCGAGGATCTCGTAATAATCCCTCTTCGTTGAGGGCATTTACAAACCTCCTGTCAAACTTTCTTAATCACATTAAATATAAAAATTGAGTGATATTATGTCAATGTTATGAATTTTTAAAGGGAATCAATCTCTTGGGCTTGAGGACCCCGCTCCTGAGATGCCCAACCCCCACAAACTTGCTGTTAATGTATATTCTTACATTCCCTTCTTCCTGACGATCGGGTATCAAAAGGCTCGTTCCTTTCATAATTCGGTCTCCCTGAAAGGAGTTAAGTGAGACCTCGGGGAGAAAGGAAAGAGCTCTGTCAACGGGAATTATAAAAGGCGAAGGATCGTCCGCATCCATGAATTTATCAAGGGAAATCGCCTCCTCAACCCTGAAGGGACCCACACTCAGCCTTCTTAGAGATTCAACAACCGCTCCCGTTCTCGCTTTCAGACCTATGTCGTGAATCAAGGTCCTCATGTATGTTCCCGATGAAACGAGGGCAAAAACTTCAAAGGATGGAATTGTGCACCTTTCAAGTCGTATCTCGTGGACTGTCACCTTTACGGGCTTGAGGGGAGGACTCACACCCTTTCTTGCGAGTTTGTAAGCCCTTTTCCCCGAGACCTTCTTGGCGGAAAAAGGAGGGGGATTCTGAATTATCTCACCTCTAAAGGATCTAACGATCTCCTCAAGGTCTTCGCAGGATACCCGCACTTCCCTATTTTCAAGAACTGTTCCTTCAACATCGTAAGTGTCCGT
>JALSHX010000180.1 GCA_026982025.1 Aquificaceae bacterium
TGCTTTGAGAAGGGTTCTCCTGTTCATAGCTCCGCCTCCAGAAAGTTTTTAAAGAAGTAAACCGAAAGGAGGAAAAAAATCGCTCCCGCAAACATGTTTGCAATAGGAGTGGCGGTGCTGAGGGCTCTTTTTATCTGACCCGCAACAAAACCCGAGAGGAGTACAGGAATGGTTCTGCCGATGGCGAATATGCCCATAAGGAGTGCGGAATTCAAGGGATCTCTGACGGAGAGGCTCAAAGCCAATGCCCCCAGCAAAATTGAACTGCACGAGGGACATACTGAGAAGGTGTAGCTAACTCCGAGGAGGAAGCTACCGCCCTTGACGCTTTTTAGAGGAGAAAGTCTTGAAATCTCCAAAGAAAGGGGGAAGATTCCAAGGAGACTGAGGGCAAAAGCAAGGAGAAGTATTGAGAGAACAAGGTTAAACACACCCACCCTGAATATGTCGGATGCTATAACCGTTCCGGCCGATATAAGCAGAGCTGAAACCGAATGTGTGATAACGAAGGCGCTCATGAAACCGAGGATAGAAAAAACTACATCCTGCCTGCTTGACGGTCTTGTAAATATGTACCCGAAAACAACGGGAAGAAGGGGGAGTGTTGAGGGTCCTAAACTTGTAAGGAAACCGAGAAGGAGCATCAAAAAAATCAAAACCGGTACGCTGACTTCCCTTTGTAGCAGTGAACTTATGAAGAGGGTTATACCGGAGGTGTCCACCATGGGGTAAATTGCAATCAGAAGAATTATCCCGGTGAGCACGGGCACCGACGGTATGAGAGCGGTAACCCTTCTTAAGAATTTCTCTCCAAGAAATGGGACCATCAGGGAGGGAATGGTTGCAAAAAACGCGTAAAGGTTAAATATCTCAAAGGGTTTGTGGTAAACGAGGGAGTAAAAGGCGAGGAGAAGGATAAAAGGGATTGCGCAGTAGGGAATTGAAATGCCGAGAGCTAAGGAGGGAGGAAGCCTCAAATAGGGGAAGAAAAACTGGGGCGAAAGGTCAAGGGGTGCAAAGCCGAACCTTCTCATCAGAGGGAAGCCCGTTAGAAAGATTAAGGCTACCGCACCCTGAATGTAAGGGAGGATTGAAGGATCGGGCGAAAGAACTTTCCCGACGAAGTACAGAAAAAGGGCTATGAGATTGAAGACCGTTAACCTGACCGCAACGAGAAGGAGTAGCTCCGTTACAGAGCCTCCCCTCAAGTGTGCTCTCAAAAGCAGATTCAGGTTCCACATACATGGGCTGAGGAAGGATAAAAAACCGAGGGCGGGCACGAGGTATAGGGGATTCAGCTCCTCTCCTCCTCTATGGCTTTTCTTATCTTATCCTCAGAAGGAACGGTCCCCGCAAATTTGACCTTTCCGTTGATAACTACTACCGGAGAGGTGAAAATCCCTATTTCCCTGATCCTTTCTGCGTCTGAGATAGGGTCAAGGACCCTGACCTCCGCTCCGAGCTCCACGCAGACCTTCTTGACCCTCTGGGCCACAGCCGAGCACTTGGGACAGAAGCCTGAATCAAGGACCTCAACCACCATCAGGTTTAATTTAATCCTTCCACTTAGCTGGAAGGCAAGGGATGGATTATATTTAAATCCCATGGGAGAAGAGAAAAAGTACGGAGAGATAGCCATTGAAAGGGCGGAGCTTGAACCGTGGGACAATCCGACTCCCGAAAGGGATTACATTATTGAAATAACCTTCCCCGAGTTTTCGTGTTTATGCCCGAGGTCCGGTTATCCGGATTACGCAACTATAAGGATAAGGTACATTCCCGATAAGTATATAGTGGAACTCAAGTCCCTCAAGCTCTGGCTAAATAAGTTCAGGGACAGGCACATCTCCCACGAGGAGGCAACTAACGAGATATACACAGCACTTGAGAGTCTCCTTCAGCCCCGTTTCCTTGAGGTGGTGGGGGACTTCAATCCGAGGGGAAATGTACACACAGTGATCAGGGTTAGGAGCGACGGAAAGTTTGAGCCTTAGCGAAGGGCGCCGACCTTTAGGAGTTCACGCAGGAAGTTTTCAAGGTACACCCTCACACTATCCGGGTCCACATCCTCAGGGGATGCTTTCAACGCTTTAGGAGGCGGTTCTCCGCAAGTTACCTTTTGCAAGAATGAAAAGACAAAGTCGGTGAGGGCAACGGTCCTGACCTCATAGTTCCTCGCATCCCTGTATATAAGGAGGTTGTAGTTTCCCCTGAGGTTAAGAATCTCCTGCTCCTGAAGTGAGTAAGCTTCGTGAACGGGATAGGTGTAGTTAACGAGTCTTGAGGAGGCGGAGAGAGAAAGAGGTTCCTCCCAGCTCCAGTCCTTTGAGTTGGTAATAGGTTCGTCCTTTTCGTTGAAGAGTTCAATTTCGGTCCACTCATACTTTACGAGTTCTTCAAGGAAGGGAAGCCTCCTCTTTGCGGAAAAATCCCTTGAAATAAAGAACTGAACGAACTCTCTGGTAAGGTC
>JALSHX010000181.1 GCA_026982025.1 Aquificaceae bacterium
TGGGCTTTCTTCCTCCGTTTTTACAGGATTCATACCTGTCAAGAATTTCCCCTATTACCCAGACCTTGTAGTGATATACCCCTATTGCCCCCATCCGAATTCTAAGCCTCTAATTATATACTCATTCATTACCTCTTTGTTACCCCGTCATGAAAGGACCTTATAAGCCCTCTCAAGGTCCTCAACCTTTTCAATGTTCAGAACCCTAACACCCTGATCAATCTGGGAAATGAGCTTTGAAAGAACGTTTTTAGGTCCCACCTCCACGAAGGTATCCACTCCTCTCTCAATCATGTACCTGACCGAGTGCACCCACCTGACGGGAGAAAAAAGCTGTTTGTACAGGTTCTCCCGTATCTCGTGAGCCATCCTGTGTTCCTCTGCAGTTACATTTTGAACAATCGGAATCTCCACATTTCTTATAGGAGTCTGGGCAAGCTTCAGTCTGAAGGCGTCAGCCGCGTCCTTCATTAAAGAACAGTGAGAGGGAACAGAAACCTTTAGAACAATTACCCTTGCACCCCTTTCCTTTGCAAGCTCGCAAGCTCTTTCAACCGCCTCCTTTTCTCCTGAGATAACAGTCTGGGTAGGAGAGTTGTAGTTCGCCGGCTCAACTATTCCTATTTCAGATGCCTGCCTGCAAACCTCCTCAACTGTTGGTGCATCCACCTTTAAAATAGCAGCCATTGAGCCTCTTCCCTCGGGCACAGCCTCCTGCATGTACTTTCCCCTCAGGTACGCAAGGCGGACCGCTTCAAAAAGCTCTATTCCCTCCGCAGCAAGGAGTGCGGTGTACTCACCGAGAGAATGCCCCGCCACATAATCGGGCTTGGGAAACCCTTCCTTCATCATAACCCTGAAAATAGCGTAGGAGGCGGTGAGGATGCCCGGCTGGGTGTAAACGGTCATGTTAAGCTTCTCCTCGGTTCCTTTGAGGACCACATCCACTATGTCGGGGAGGGACATTCTGAGAGCCTGCTCCGTTGAATGAAATACATCCGCGGATTCGTGAAATTGCCTGTAAAAATCGTAAGCCATTCCTACATACTGGGATCCCTGACCGGGAAAAACGTAAGCCAATTTACCCATGGAGGAGTATTGTATCACTCAAGTAAACTTTGCCAGCCTTGACAAAAGGCATAAAATAAGTTAATCCTTCTAAAACATCGTTTGAGTTCAACGGAGGCTCGGTAATGGCAAAAGGGACGGTAGCTTACAAAATTATCCGTCAGCACCTCGTAAGCGGGAAAATGAACCCCGGAGAGGAGATAGCCATCAGGATAGACCAGACGCTGACTCAGGACGCAACGGGAACGATGGCATACCTTGAGCTTGAAGCTATGGGCATTGACAGGGTAAAAACTGAGCTGTCGGTTAGCTATATAGATCACAACATGCTCCAAACCGACTTCAGAAACCCCGACGATCACAAGTACCTCATGAGCGTTGCAAAGAGGTTCGGCATATGGCTTTCAAAACCCGGAAATGGAATTTGTCATCAAATTCATGTGGAGAGGTTCGCAAAACCCGGAAAAACCCTTCTGGGTTCCGACTCCCACACGCCCACAAGCGGGGGTGTGGGAATGATAGCCATAGGAGCGGGGGGTCTTGATGTCGCGGCGGCGATGGCGGGAGAGCCCTTTTACCTCAAAATGCCCAAAATAGTGGGCGTAAAACTCACGGGAAAAATGCCCGACTGGGTAACCGCTAAGGACATAATCCTTGAACTCCTGAGGAGATTGACGGTAAAGGGTGGCGTGGGAAAGATATTTGAGTACTTCGGAGATGGCGTTAAGGAGCTCACCGTCCCCGAAAGGTCAACGATCACCAACATGGGTGCGGAGCTTGGAGCAACCACCTCCGTATTTCCTTCCGACGAGATAACGAGAGCATACCTGAAAGCTCAGGGCAGGGAACAGGACTGGATTGAACTCCTCCCGGATCCGGATGCGGAATACGATGAGGTGATTGAGATCGATCTTAATCAACTTGAACCCCTGATAGCCCAGCCCCACTCGCCCGACAATGTGGTGCCCGTTCGTGAGATTGAGGGTGTAAAGGTAGATCAGGTGGTCATAGGCTCCTGCACCAATTCCTCCTTTGTTGACCTTACGAGAAGCGCAAAGCTCCTTGAGGGTCAAAAAGTACATCCCGATGTGGTCTTTGCGGTGGCACCGGGCTCAAAGCAGGCTCTTGAGTTGATTACGGAAAACGGTGAGCTTCTCAATTTCCTTAAGGCGGGTGCAAGAATCCTTGAAACCGCCTGCGGTCCCTGTATAGGAATGGGCTACGCACCCCCCAGCGGAGGAGTTTCCGTTAGGAGCTTTAACAGAAACTTTGAGGGGAGGTCGGGCACTCCCGACGCGAAAGTTTATCTTGCATCACCCGAAACATGCGTTGCCTGTGCCATAGCGGGGGAAGTCATTGACCCCCGCAGACTGGCTCAGAAAACGGGAGCAAAGTGGATAAAGGTTGATATGCCCGAGCGGTTTCCTTACGGCGACGAAGCATTCATTGAGCCTCTCCCCCCCGAAGAGGCAAAAGGCGTAGGAATTTACAGGGGACCCAACATTAAGCCCCTGCCTCCCTTTGATGAGCTACCCTCGGACCTTGAGGCAAAGGTTGCACTCGTGGTGGGAGACAACATCACCACCGATCACATAATGCCCGCAGGAGCAAAGATCCTTCCCCTCAGGTCCAACATTTACGCCATATCTGAATATGTTTACCACTATGTTGATCCGGATTTTGTTAAGAGGATAAAGAGCATAGCAGACGCCGGCTACGCCGGCGTGATCGTGGGAGGAGAAAATTACGGACAGGGTTCCTCAAGGGAGCACGCAGCCCTCGCTCCGAGGTTTCTCGGCGTAAGAGCGGTAATTGCCAAGTCCTTTGCACGAATCCACCACGCAAATCTCGTCAACTTCGGCATAGTCCCCCTTGAACTCAAGAATCCCTCGGACTACGAGAGGTTTTCCCTCGGAGATGAGCTTATCATCTCCGATCTGAGAGAGGCTCTTCAGGAAGGGCGGGAGGTCAAGGTCTTGAACAAAACTACGGGCGAGGAAATCCTCTGCAGGTACAACCTAACCCCCTACCAGATTGAGGTTCTCCTCGGAGGCGGAAGGCTCAACTACATAAAAAACAAGCAGAGGGAATCCGCCCTTTCCTGAAAAGGAGGTCCTGATATGACTATGAGGAAGGTGGTTTCGGTGGTGGGTGCGGGGAATGTGGGGGAACACGTCGCAAGTCTTATCGCAGTTAAGGGACTCGCGGATGTCAGGCTATTTGACATCCCCAGAAGAGACGGAGACAAGGTTTTTGAACCCGTTAAAGGAAAAGCCCTTGATATGAAGCAAATGCTGTCGGCAATGGACATTGACACGAGAATTGACGGTTTCACCGTTTCACCGGAGGGAGACGGCTACGAACCGATAGCCCGGAGCGACATCGTGGTCATTACTGCGGGTTTTCCCAGAAGACCGGGAATGTCAAGGGAGGACCTCCTTGAAGCAAACATAAAAATTCTCGGTACCATCATCTCCAAGGTCAGGCAGTACGCTCCCGACTCAATACTCCTCGTTGTCACCAACCCCGTTGATATTATGACATACACAGCTGTCAAGCTCAGCGGTTTCCCCGCGAGCAGGGTTATAGGCATGGCGGGAGTCCTTGACTCCGCGAGGTTCAAGACCTTTATAGCACAGGAGCTCAGGGTTTCGCCCAGAGACATACACGCCTATGTTATAGGAGGTCACGGCGATGAGATGGTTCCCCTCATCTCCATGTCCAATGTGGGCGGGATCCCTCTAAAGGACCTGATCCCCCGGGACAAACTTCAGGAGATAATCCACAGGACCAGATTCGGAGGCGGGGAGATAGTTGACCTTATGGGAACATCAGCCTACTATGCTCCGGCGGCTGCCGTAACTGACATGGTTGAGGCTCTTGTCACCAACAGCAGGAGAATTCTTCCCTGCAGTGTGTACCTTGACGGAGAGGCGGGGGAATATTACGGGGTTAAGGGCTTCTGCGTGGGAGTTCCGGTGAAGCTCGGAGCGTCGGGAGTTGAGGACATAATTAAGGTCCCCATGATTGAGGAGGAACGCTCAATGTGGGAGAGGTCCGTTGAGTCGGTAAAAAAGAGTGTTGATATGGCGGAGGTAATGCTGGGTGAGAAGAGTCCGAGTGCATGAAATAGAGGAAGCGGTCAAAGAGCTGACCATTAAAGCCAATTACGAAATACCTGAGGAAACCCTCATCATTTTTAAGAAGGCACTTGAAGAGGAAGAGTCTCCCATCGGAAAGGAAGTTCTTTCCCAAATCCTTGAAAATGCAAAAGCCTCGAGAGAAGAGTCCTCACCCTACTGTCAGGATACGGGAGTAACCGTTGTTTTTATGGACATAGGTCAGGAAGTGGTTATTGAAGGGGGTAGTCTTGAGGAAGCTGTAAACAGGGGAGTGAAGAGGGCTACGGAGGAAGGACTCCTCAGGGCATCTATGGTCTGGGACCCTGTTTTTGAGAGGAAAAACACGGGAGACAACACTCCCGCAATCCTCCACACAAGGGTGGTTCCCGGTGAAAGGGTTAAAATCATCGTTGCTCCAAAAGGGGCAGGGTCTGAGAACACCTCAAGACTTGCCATGCTCAAGCCTGCAGACGGCTGGGAGGGTGTCAAAAACTTTATACTTGAGACGGTTGAAAAAGCCGGTCCCAATGCCTGCCCTCCGCTAACCGTCGGCGTGGGAATTGGAGGAAACTTTGAAATGTGTGCAATCCTCGCTAAAAGAGCCATCCTCAGACCCCACGGTGAGAGGAGCGGTGACCCCCTAATAAGGAAAATTGAGGAGGAGCTGATAACGGAAATCAACAAACTCGGTCTCGGACCCATGGGATTCGGCGGAACCGTCACCGCGGTTGATGTAAAGGTGGAAATGATGCCCTGCCATATCGCCTCCCTTCCCGTTGCTGTTAACATCCAGTGCCACGCATCAAGGCATCAGGAAAAGGAATTATGAAGTACATTCTCCTTCTGACCTTCATAGGACTGATAACCGTTATCTTTCTCTCTGGATTCGCTTTCAGGATGCTCAGGTCAAGGATCATTAAGAAGGAAAGAGAGGAAAGATGGAGCTGATCCCCCTCTCCTTTTATGCGGGCTCCCTCTTTCTCCTGCTAACAGCCGTTGTTCCGGTGCTTTTGAGAACGCCGAAAAATAAAGATATTGCGGGAAGTTTTTACGGAAGGATCCTATGGCGCTTTTACGGGATTGCTTTTTTACTTCTGGTAGTGTATCTTATTTTGGGCAAGAAATGGTGGGGCATATTACTTTTGGCGGGGCTCGGGGTTAATGTGATAATATCCATGTGGCTTAAAGGTCTGAAGGGGCGTTTGGGAAGCATTGAGAAACTGAACTACAATTCCCCGGAAAGAACACGATTCAGAAGGATCTCTTACCTGTCAACCTTAACCCTTCTCACAAATCTCCTCATCTCCACGATTATTCTCTTTAAGGAGGTTGAATGAGCAAAGCTACCAACTACCGGGTGAACCACCAGATCAGGGCAAGGGAGGTGAGGCTAATTGACGAAAAGGGACAGCAGGTAGGAATTGTCCCGGTCAAGGAGGCACTTCAAATAGCACAGGAGAAGGAACTTGACCTCGTTGAAATAGCACCTCAGGCAAAACCCCCGGTCTGTAAGATCATGGATTACGGAAAGTTCAAGTATGAGCTGAAGAAGAAGGAGAGGGAGGCAAGGAAGAAGCAGAGGGAACACTCAATTGAGGTGAAGGATATAAGGATGAAGGTCAGGATTGATGAACACGACCTTCAGGTCAAGCTCAAGCACATGAGGGAGTTCCTTGAGGACGGGGACAAGGTCAGGGTAAGGGTGAGGTTCAGAGGACGGGAGAATGTTCATCCCGAGCTGGGAGACAGGCTCTTTAAAAAGATCATTGATAACCTCGGTGATGTGTGTGAGGTGGAGGTTCCTCCCAAAAAGGAGGGACCCTTTATGATCTTCACCCTCGCCCCGAAGCGAAAGAAGTAATCCTTGTTGTATAATTGATCCGATGGGAAAGGTGAAGCTCAAAACAAACAGGTCAGCAAAAAAGAGGTTCAAGGTCACCGCCAGCGGGAAAATCAAGAGGTGGAGATCCGGCGGCTCACACTACAACACAAAAAAGGATCCAAAGAGAAAAAGGAGGCTCCGCACCGCAGGTCTGGTGAAAGAAAACATGCTGGACCATGTGAGGGACCTTCTCAAAAAGGCTTAACTATCCTTCGTATCTATTAACTACGGGCATCCTCCAGTCTTTGCCGAAGGCTCTCGGAGTGATCTTGATACCCACAGGCGCCTGCTTCCTCTTATACTCAGCCTTCCTGACCATTTCCACCACCATAGCCACCGTTTCCGTTTCAAAACCCCTCTTTACTATATCAGCAGGAGAGATGCATTCCTCAAGGTAGAGCCTGAGAATTTCGTCAAGGATCTCGTAAGGGGGCAGGGTGTCCTGGTCCGTCTGACCGGGTCTCAGCTCCGCAGTGGGTTTTTTCTCAAATACCCGATCGGGGATGTCCGCGCTCAAACCGTTCCTGTATCGGGCAAGTCGGTATATTTGGGTCTTGTAAACATCCTTAAGAGGTGCAAAACCTCCAGCCATATCTCCGTAAATGGTCGTGTATCCCGTTGCGGACTCACTCTTGTTTGAAGTTGATACTACGAGGTGACCGAAGCGGTTTGATATGTAAAAGAGGATGTTAGCCCTTATCCTCGCCTGAAGATTCTCGTCCGCAGTTGAAAACTCAAGGTTCCCGTAAACGGGAACCATCTCCTTGTGGTATGAAGTGTAAACCTCATCAATGGGAATTGTGTGAAATTCAATGCCGAGGTTCTTTGCGAGCTCCCTGGCATCCCTGAAACTCTCCTCAGAAGTAAAACGCGAGGGCATAAACACCCCAAGTACCGATTCCTTTCCGAGTGCATCAACTGCAAGACATGCACAGAGGGAAGAATCTATCCCTCCCGAAAGACCTACAACCACCTTTTTATATCCCGTTTTCCTCACATAGTCTCCGAGTCCGAGGACAAGCGCCCTGTATATCTCCTCCTCATCTACCGGCGACGCTTCAGCTCTGTTCTGAACTTCCTCTTTATCCCCAACAACTATCTGCTCAACATCCTCCTGAGGAGGGAGCTCCCCCCCGTTTCTAAGCCTGAGGTCAAGAAGTCTTCTCCTTTCAGCCTTCCCCGGATCAACGGAAACTATAAGAAGGTCCTCCTCAAAAGCTTTAGCACGAGCCACGATATTTCCAAGAGGATCAATTACCATACTCCTTCCGTCAAAGACGAGCTCGTCGTTCCCCCCCACGAGGTTTACATAAACCACATAACACAGGTTGTCCTGAGCCCTTGCCCTTACAAAGCCTTCCCTGAAGTGGTGTTTTCCCGTGTGGAAGGGAGAAGCATTGATGTTAATGATAATTTTCGCGCCCATCAGAGCAGAGAGGCGGTCCGGTCCGTCGGGATACCAGATATCCTCACAGATTGAAAATCCTACTAATGTCCCATTTAAGGAGATCAACAGGTTATCCCTGCCCTCCAGAAAGTATCGCTTTTCATCAAAAACGCTGTAATTGGGGAGGAAATTTTTATGATAAATTCCCAAAATCTTCCCCTTATAAATTAAAACCGCACTGTTTCTCACCTCACCATCGTAATACGGGGTGCCAACAACGAGGAGAGTATCAAGTTTATCCGTCCTCCGGGCTATTTCCCTCACCCCTTCCATACAGTCTTCAATGAAAGATTTTCTCAAAAGGAGGTCCTCGGGTGAGTATCCGCTCACCGCAAGTTCGGGAAAGGCAACAATGTGAGCCTTATTTGATGCTTCCCTTGCAAATTCAGTTATTTTTTTAACATTTCCTTCTATATCACCCACCGTTGTGTTAATCTGGGCAAGGGCAACATTGATCATGACCCTTTTAGTATATAATTTTTACTCTCAAGGCGCGTAGCTCAGTCGGGAGAGCGCCGGCCCGACACGCCGGAGGTCGGGGGTTCAAGTCCCCCCGCGCCTACCACTTATAAACCATTATTCATATGGTCTTTGAAAGGGCTAATGGCTTCCGTGGTCCTCATCTAAACTCGTTGGGAACTGAATCGCTTTCATCTATCGGGGGCTCTCCCGTTATCACCTCCGGGTTCTGCACACCGAAGTATTTGTACGCGGTTGAAACAATTGAGAAGGGTTCACACTGATAGCTGTCATCCGTCGGTTTCGTAAAGAGCCTGTTCACACCCGGGGTTCCGGTAAGCATGGTTTTGCCTACAAGTTTTCCGAGAGCCCTCCCCGGGATGTTCCAGCCCCCGACCGTGTAAAGGTTCTGGGTATTCCCGTGATCCCATCCCATTGAGTTGTTGAGGTTTACATTTCTTCCGAAATCGCCGAAAACCGTTATGAAGATATTACCCGCATGGGGATAGTTGGCAGGGTCATTGATCTCCTTCCACTTCATGTGCTTAACAGCACATCTAAGGGCGTCCATGAGGCTCTGGACCCTTGCTTCATAGCCCGGTATCGCACTTGAGTGGTTGTCCCATCCGCCGAAGCTGATGCTTACAAAAACTGTATCTGGGTTCTCAAGGCAGAGGGAAACCGCCGCCTTGAGGTTTCTTCCTATATTTGTGTTGGGATAAACAAGCTGTCCCGTGTTTTGGTCAGTGTCGGGATCCGGATTGTTTGGATCGTGGTTCGGATTTGTTGGAAGGCTTGAGTTAATATTCCCCAGCCTTGATTCAATGAAATCCGCAAGCTCTTTCCTCTTTGCAAAGGCGTCCTTGATTTTCTTAAGACCGTAGCGCTCTCCCATTCTCGTGGCAAGCTGTTCAAGCATGTCATCGGTCGTCTGGTCAAGGTGAGAGTATCCGTTCCTTTTGTAAGGATTGTCAAAGTTTGAATTCAGAAAGACGGGTCTTAAGATCAAGGGTAGAGTTTCTCCCCCAAGATAGTAGACCTGAGAATCACCTTCAAGGGAGACGAAGGGAAGGAGTAGCTCGTTTATATCCTTGTTAAAGGGGTTATAAGTGGCAAGTATGGCAGCAAGCGTGGTTGCAAAGCCGGGAGCTTCCCTGTCAAGGTTTCCCCTCAGGTTCTGGGCAATACTGATGGGATGGGACTTGTTGTCATCCTTTATCCTGTATATCGTCCGGTAAATGGACATATCGCCATTTGCTATGAGGTTTTCCATGTCATATCCGCCCGCATTTCCCCAGAAGTTGTTGGGCGTTATCTGGGTGCCTCCCCCCGGAACATCGGGCACGATGTAATCCGGATAATTGTTCTGAGAGGCGGAGTTTATTTCTGATATATTGGTTAAGTTTCCCGCGAGCTCCGAGGGTCCGCCGTAGAGGAATATGCTAATCCACTTTATGGGCCAAACCGAAGGTTTTTGATAATCAATCTGGTTTTGAACTTCATGGATCAGTTCCCTCATCCTGCCAGGAGATGCGTAAAGCAGGTGGGGAAATGACATCATAAGACCCAGTGCACTTGCAGACTTTAAAAAATCTCTCCTGTTCATGGCAACACCTCCCCTTCTTTACTTGACCTTCCTGAACATGTAGAACTCGGGAAGCCTGCTAATGTAGTCAAGGATAAGGCGGGTTTTCTGCCAGCGATGTCTGTCCTCAAAACCCTTGCTTTCAAAGATCTGATTAAAGGTGTCCAGCTCTTCCTGTGTTGCCTCCCTGCCGAGGGCTGTAACGAAGATGTAGTTTATAAAATCGTCTCCCGTGAACTGAACATTGTAAAGCTCTTCCTGCCATCCCGCATCATCGGTATTGGAGGACCTGTTTATCATTAGGTTTTCCCTCAGAGACTTGTGATAAAAGGCAAAGCTAAGTGCATCAAGGGGCGGAACGGGAGTTCTTCCCAGCTTTTCAATAAAGGGTGGTTGTTTCATGTCGTAGAGCTTAATTGTTGAACCCGAACCCCATCCTACCCTGTTTGCAAATCTGAAGAAGTTTTCGGACGGCTTGTAATAAATCCTCTTGGCTGTCCCCAGAAAAGCCTCCTCCCACTTCTTTGGTCTTTCGGCACCAAGGAGGTAAGCCCTTGAAAAGAGCAGGATGTTGAAAATGTCCCTGAAAGTCCTTGGGTTCTTGGCAAGAACTCCATCAACTATCCTTTGCTTTTCCTCTTCCGAACTCATTGAAAAGAGGTGGTCAACTATCACAGCAACTACGGTGGGCATTAGCCTCGGGTGGTCCGCTATTGCCCTGTAAAAGTCCCAGCAGGTGGTGACCGTGGTATCCAGAATGCTCTGGGGTTCGGTGTTTTCGTTGTAGTCAACAACGAGCTGGTAGCCCTGATCCTGCCCTGTTAAAGACCAGTTTTGACAGGCCTTCGCCGCCTTGGGAACCTCTTCGTCCCTGAATCGCCTCAGAAATATTTCCATCATCTCCCTCGTGTTGTCCTCGGGTGACCTGAACCTCCTCCAGTTTTCCTGAGATATCATGTGCTGATAGACTATCTCTCTTACAGGGTAGTCCTGAGAAATCATCCTAAGGAGCCTTGAATAGACCTTCTTTATGTCAAGGTATTGAACCGGTTCAACTTCCTGACCGGGCGTAAACATAATGGTGTTTGCGAGGAAGTAAGCCATCCAGAGGTCGTAGTAGTCCCTGCTCAGCGGGAATTCCCACAGCATAGTCATGATTTCCTGTGCTTCTCTGAAGGGTGAATCGTAGTTGTAGTTCTCCTCAACCCTCCTGAGGTAATATTCCCTTTTGTCGGGGGGTAGTGGTGAATTTAGCTGATCCTTGATCCTCTGCAAATAATTTGAGTTGTCCTTCCGGGTCATGTCAAATTCTGAGCGTTCAAGGTCAAAGAAATCTCCCGGCGGAACTCCCTTGTAGAGTGTGGAAGCAAGCTTATTGGTAACCCTGTACTGGTCCTGAGGAAGCAGGGAGTTGAATTCGCTTGCGGATACAGGCTCAAGGTCTCCCGTGTGGGATAAGTCCTGCCCTTCCTGCTTGACTTCGCAGGAGAGGATGAAAAGTGAAAAGATAATGAATAAAACACCATTTGGCGGAAAAAAACCGAGAACCCGCATGGTTCCTCCTCCCTTATTTATTTGCTCACGATGTAAAAAATAATACCAGGTTCGTGAATTTTTTGTGAATTTGTTAAAATTATTGACACATACTCACTCAACACATTGACACAATAACCGATTCAATTTAAAGTAAGATTTAATGATTTATAAAGGAGCTTGAAATGAGGGCAAGTGAGGTTTTCAGAGAAACGAGGGAAACAAAGGTTATAGTTTCCCTCAATGTTGACGGCTCGGGAACCTGTGAGGCTAACACTCCCGTTGGTTTTTTAAATCACATGATTGAAACCCTTGCAAAACATGGAAAGTTTGACATCAAAGTGGAGGCGGATGGCGATGTACACGTTTCCCACCACCACACCGTTGAGGACTGCGGAATGGTTCTGGGAGAGGCTTTCAGGGAAGCTCTGGGAGACATGAAGGGAATACAGAGGTTCGGTTATGCCATAGTGCCCATGGACGAGGCTCTGGTTATGTGCGCCCTTGACTTTTCGGGAAGGGGACTATTTTACTATGAGGACAGGAACCTCAGGGGAAAGATAACCGACTTTGACTTTGAGCTCATCTGGGAGTTTTTCAAAGGGTTTGCCCTTGAGAGCAGATCAACTCTGCACCTGAAAGTGCTTGAGGGTAAAATTCTGCATCACATTGCGGAGGCATGCTTTAAGTCCTTTGCGCTGAGCCTGAAGTCAGCGGTTCAAATAGTGGGAGCGGAGGTGCCCTCAACCAAGGGAACCATTTAAATCCCTTATCTCTTGAAGTACCGTCCCGAAGGGTTCCGGATCCCCAATGCTGAATTCCATCGCTTTACCGCCTGATGGGTGTCTGAATGCGAGCTCGGTTGCAACAAGCATGTTGCATTCACCTATTAGTCTGAGAACATTCCGGGGAATACCTCTACCTTTAAAACCATAAACCCTGTCACCCAGAACAGGATGGCCAATTGAGGATAGATGTACCCTTATCTGATGAGTTCTGCCCGTGTATATCCTGACCTTCAAGAGGCTTACCGATAGAGCCTCAAATGCCTCAAGGACCCAATACTCCGTAAGGGCTTCCCTTGAGTTGATGCCGGAAACCTTAAATTTCTTCCTGTCATAGGGGTGCCTGCCCAGAGGCATGTCAATGAGCATGTGATCCTCTCGCGGAATGCCAAAAACGAGCGCCCGGTAAACCTTGTAAACATCCCGCTTTGCAAACTGCTCGGATAGATTCCTGTGAGCATGGTCATTTTTTGCAACGACCATTAGCCCCGCAGTTGCCTTGTCAAGCCTGTGAACTATCCCCGGTCTCTGAACACCTCCCTCCGAGGAAAGGTCTCCAATGTGGTACAGGAGGGCATTTACGAGTGTACCCGAGGTGTAGCCGGGGGAAGGATGAACCACAAGACCGCAGGGCTTTACTATTACAGCAATATCCTCATCTTCATAAATTACTTCAAGAGGGATCTTTTCAGGCTTAACCTCAAGGGGCTCGGATGCAGGAACGAGGAGAGTAACCACCTCTCCCTCCCTAACTTTCCTTGAAGGCTTCCTTGCCTCCGCTCCGTTAACAAGGACAAATCCGTCCTCTATGAGCCTCTTCAGGTAGCTTCTTGACAGCTCCGGGTAGGTGAGGGCTAAAAATCGGTCAATTCTTAGATCCTTCTGGTGGGGCAAAACTCTAAACTCAAGGGTTTCCTCTATCCTTTTCATCAACCCGAAGGGTTATCTTAATTTCCCTTGGACTTTCCTTCAGATTGAGACTTTTAATAAAACCAAGAACCACGCCCCTCAGAGCTCTCATGGGAAAGTCCTTGAGCCTTACTTCCTTTCCGTTTACTTCAAGGATTATATCCTTTTCCATCACCAAAATTATAAGTTAGAATTTTCCTATGGATGGGGATGCCTTTCTGTTCATGATCCTCTCCTGGGCTCTTATTCTCGGATTGAACCTTTTTTGCTTTACACTTCTGATGACGAGGAGCCAGGGGCAGGCTCCCGAATCGGTCAATAAACGCCGCACGGTGTCAATAGACGAGAAAGATGAAATAACCTAAAGGGGAGGTCTGAGGTATAGGGGTTCAAGGCTGAAAGGGTTATCTCCTTTCGGATCTTCCGAAAGCCTCTCATTTGCATAGACACCTCCGTAGGCTGAGAAAGGGAAAAACTTGTGGATCACCTGAGAACTTCCCATCTCCTCAGCGTATGAGCTTTCAACGGTAACGGGCGTCCCTTTTATTCTTTCTCCCTCAAAGATCCGAGCCTTTCCCGATTCAGGGTCAAGGTAAAAGATGTTTCTGCTTACTCTCAGATAGGGAACGGGGTCCTCAACACCGGGAGTGAATTTTTGAAGCAGATTAAGGTTTTCATAGGCTATTACGGGCTTTTTGCAGAGATAGGAAACCGTTTTGATAAAAGTGATACCTATTCTTACGGAGGTCAGATAACCGATGCCAACGGAGACGGCATAGGCATCAAATTCGGTTAAATCAATGCCTGCCCTTGAAATTTCCGAAGGCAGTTTCTCAAGGGTCTTCCTTGAGGAATCGTTATAGTGAAGGAGGACAACCCTTCCCTCCTCAATCACCGAGAAGTTAAAGAAGGAAAAGGATGTGTCAAGGGAGAGTATTCTCATAGGGGAGGAATTTTACTGTAGTGGGGGAATATCTGCTCCCACACATAGGAAACCTTCAGGAGGAGCTCCTCGTCAAAGGGCTTTCCTATCAGCTGACCGCCCGCCGGAAGACCATCAATCCAGCCAATCGGCACCGATACTCCCGGAAGACCTGCAAGATTTACAGGAACCGTCAGAACATCCGAAAGATACATCCGTATTGGATCCTCAACCCTTTCACCTATCCTGAAGGGAAGGGTCGGACTTGTGGGGCAGGCTATCAGATCAACCTCGTCAAAGGCTCTCATAAAATCATCGTAGATCAGCCTTCTGACCCTCATCGCTTTCAGGTAGTAAGCATCGTAGTAACCGGCTGAAAGGGCAAAGGTTCCCAGCATTATCCTTCTCTTTACCTCACGACCGAAGCCTTCATCCCTCGTTTTTGAGTACATCTCCAAAAGGTTTCCGAATTCGGCGGACCTGTAGCCGTACTTGACCCCGTCGTAACGGGCGAGGTTTGAGGATGCCTCGGAGGGGGCTATTATGTAGTAAGCAGGAATGGCGTACTTAACACTCGGAAGGGATACCTCTCTTACGCGGGCTCCCTCTTTTTTAAGCTTTGATATAAACTCACGGAAAACTTCCTCCACTCTCCGGTCCATTTCAAATTCAAAGAATTCCCGGGGGAGCCCGATCCTCAATCCCCCGATTCCTCCCTTAAGTCTTTCCGTAAACTCTGGGACGGGCTCTTTGCATGAGGTTGAGTCCTTTGGGTCATATCCGCTGATGGCTTCAAGGAGCAGAGCAACATCCTCGGTTCTTCTAGCAAAAACGCCTATCTGATCAAGGGAAGATGCAAAGGCAACGAGTCCGTATCTTGACACCCTTCCGTAAGTGGGCTTTATACCTATAACACCACAGAAGCTCGCGGGCTGTCTAATAGAACCGCCAGTATCCGAACCCAGCGAGGCTGGAGCGGACCCCACAGCCACCGCCACCGCTGATCCCCCCGAGGAGCCTCCAGGCACCCTTTCTCTGTCCCATGGGTTTCTGGTCTTCTTAAAGTAGGAGTACTCGGTGGAAGAACCCATGGCAAACTCGTCCATGTTGGTCTTTCCTATTACTATTCCTCCTTCTAAAAGTATTCTCTCTATAACCGTTGCGTTGTATGGTGCAACGAAGTTTTCAAGGATCCTTGAGGCGCAGGTGGTTTTCTCACCTTCAACGAGAATGTTGTCCTTTACCGCAAGGGGAACACCCCAGAGCTTTCCCCGGGGTTTTTCTTTTTCCAGCTTCTTTGCTCTGTCAAGAGCCTTTTCAAAAAGGGGAGTTATGTATGCTTCAACCTCGGGTTCTGTTTCCTTAAACCTCTCAAAGAATCCTTCAACAGCCTCCCGCGGTGAAACCTCACCACCTGCGATAAGGTCCCTCAATTCAAGAAAGCCCTTTTCCCAGACCATGGAGGTGATTTTATCACGCCTCTCCCAGGTCCTCCCTCTCTATCTCAATGTCATCGGTCAGCATGGGCTCAAAGCCGTAGGAAGGCATAAATGTTCCCGACTCCCTCTCCACCTCCTCAGCACACGATGCGCAGTACCTCGTCCAAGGTATTGCCCTGAGCCGTTCATAACTGATCTCAACCCCGCAGTTCTCGCACACACCGTAGGTCCCGTTTTCCATCTTTTTGATGGCAATGTCAATTTCCTTGAGGGTGTTGATCTCAATGTGAGAAAGGTTGTCAAGAAGTTCCTCCGTATAGGTCATCTGGCCTATATCCTCCCAGTCGCGGGGCTCCTTTGATTCCTCCTCAAGCCTCTGCTGGGTTTCCTCCTTTGCAAGATACCTTTCCAGAATCTTGGTCTTTTCTTCAAGTAATCTCTTTTTACACTCCTGCAGTTGTTTCTTTGTCATGTCCTCCTCCTTGTCCCTGAGCTTGAAAGTATAATATTATAGTTGCTCAAGCTCAAGATTATGCCTGAAAAAAGAAAAGCTCTCCTGATTGCTCTCGGCATTCTGGGGGGAGTGCTACTTCTCATGATAATTTACATCGGGGTCCTCTACTCCACCCTTCCCAATGTCAAGCTCCTTGAGAGCTGGACACCCCCGCAAGCATCGGTGGTTTACGATTACAGAAACAGAATCTACGGCGACATCGGTGTTCAGAAGCGTTTTTATGTGGAAATTAACAAGATTCCCCAGAAGCTCATACACGCCTTCGTCTCTGCGGAGGACAGAAATTTCTTTGAACACTCGGGCATTGACATCGGAGCAATCATAAGAGCAATGATCAGGAACATTAAGGCAGGAAGAATAGTTCAGGGGGGAAGCACCATTACCCAGCAACTCGCCAAGAATCTTTTTCTCACGAGGGAAAGGACGCTGAGGAGAAAATTTAAAGAAGCCCTCCTTGCAATAAAAATTGAGAGAACCTTTGATAAAAGGAAGATCCTTGAACTTTACCTCAATCAGATATACCTC
>JALSHX010000182.1 GCA_026982025.1 Aquificaceae bacterium
GGTGATCTCGTGGGACGCTTTGAATATGGCAAAGGCTGATGTAAAGAACAGCACCGGAACTACAAATGCACCGATTAGGCGGAATCCGTACTTTCTTTCTATAACTAAGTAAATAGCTCCTGCTATGAAGCTCCAGAAGGTGAGCGCCTCAAAAAGGTTGCTCCACGGGGGATGAAAAACACCCATCTGGTAGCTCTCAATGGTTCTCCTTATCATTCCGCTGAGGTTCAGTATAAGAGCCAGCGAGAGCGTTCCGGTGGACGCTATGTTGAGGGTTCTGTCCTTAAAAAAGAGGTTTGTAAAGTATATGAGGGATGCGAGTCCGTAGGCGAGCATTGCGGATTTATACCAAAAGACATTGCCGATCTGCAAAAGCCCCAGCAGTGTTGCCAGGATAATACCTCCTCCCGCGAGAAGGAGGTCAGGAGAAAGAACCGCCCTTCTCTTTTCAACGACTACCTCTTTCATAATTCCTAAATTTTAATCCTTTGATTCGGGTTTGACATCAATTTTGATCTCAACCCTCACATCCCGGTGAAGTCTTATCGTCACGGGATATATGCCGACCTCTCTAATTTTGTGCGGAAATATTATGTTCTTCCGCTCAATCTCTACTCCCTTGTCCTTTAGCTTTTCAACTACATCGGAGGGCGTGACGGAGCCGAATAGCTTGCCCCCCTCACCTGCCGGCTTTTGAATTTCAACCGTGAGGTCCTGAAGCTTCTTTGCGGTCTTTTGAGCCTGCTTTTTCTCCCTCTCAAGCTTTCTTGACCTCTGCCTGAGAATTTCCTGGACGTGTTTGATGTTTCCTTCCGTTGCGGGAAGGGCAATTCCCCTCGGGATCAGGTAGTTTCGTGCGTAGCCGTCCTTAACTTCTATTACGTCCCCGAAGAATCCCCTTCCTTCAAGGTCCCTGGTTAGAACCACCTTCATATTACTTCCTCCTCAAACCACGACGTAAGGTAAAAGGGCAAGCTGGCGGGCCCTTTTTATGTGAAGGGCAAGCTGTTTCTGGTGCTTATTACACAGCCCGGTCTGTCTTCTTGACTTTATTCTCGCCCGTTCTGTCATGAACTGCCTGAGCTCCTCGTAATTCTTGTAATTGGGTTCCTTCTTTTTCTCACAGTAAAAGCAAACCTTTTTCCTTGATGGCTTTTTAATTGCCATTTTTAACCTCCTCAGAAGGGAATTTCGTCCTCCTCGTCAAAGGGAGGCTCTTTGCTAAGGTTTTTTAGCTCCTCCTCAATCTGCTCCTCGTTATCGGGAGGAACGGTTTCCTCAATCATCTCGCCCGTCTGGGGCTTTCGGAGAATTCTCACCGACTCCGCAATGATCCTGACCTTTGTCTGGGATTTGCCGTCCTGAGCTGTCCACCTCTCCTGAGTTAGCCTTCCTTCTACAACGACCAGGAATCCCTTGGATAAACGGGTTGCCAGACTCTCTGCAAGGTTCCCGAAAGCCTTTATGTCAAAGAAGTGGCTTTCCTCCTTCCACTCATCGTTTACCTTGAACCTCCTGTTCCAAACGAGGGAGAACTCCGTTACGGGAGTTCCCGAAGGAAGGTAGCGAATTACCGGGTCTTTTGTGAGCCGTCCGATGAGCAAAGCCTTATTTAGCACCCTTTATAACCTCACTCTCTTTAATCTGAATATTAAGCCACCTTATAACATCCTCGTCTATCTTTAGCTGAAAGTCCAGATCGTTTGTAAGCTTGGGGTTCTGGGTTTTGAACTGCACGAGGTAGTAGCGACCGTGATTGAAGTTATCAATGGGATAGGCAAGGGTTTTGGTGCCCCAGTCCTGAAAGTGCAGAACATCGGCTCCCTTTGACTCAATAAACTTCCTGATCTCCTCGGACTTTTTCTTGGCTTCCTCCTCGGTGAGGGTGGGCTTCAATACAAAGACGGTTTCGTAAAACCTTAAAGTCTTGTAATGCCTTCTGCTCGGCATCCTCTTTACCTCCCGGTCCTTTCGGTCCCTTCCTCCGCGGGAAGGAACGAGGCTATCCCAAAGAATTTTACCACTTTCCCTCTCAGAACCCAAATTCTCCGCTCAGGATCTTCTGGTAAAATCCTTCGGGAAGAAATGCGTGCCTGTGCATTTCCTCACTGTAAATTTTGACTTCACCTTCGGGCATTCTTAGGGGTTCCCTCACAGCGTGTTTCTTAGAGGCTATGGAATAGGTCCACCAGTAGCCCGCATAAATTGGAACAACGGAGGTGTAAAGGTCAACGATGGGGAAGACCTTTTTAAGGTTTTTCTGAATCCTCACAACCATTTCAAGGTGGTAGTGGATGGACTCCGTCTGACCCGCAAATATCCCCTCTTCTTTCAGAGCCCTGAAAACGAACCTGTAAAAGTCCTCCGTGGTGAGGACATGGGCAAAGCCAACGGGGTCCGTTGAGTCAACAATAACCACATCAAACTCCCCCTCACACTCCTGCACG
>JALSHX010000183.1 GCA_026982025.1 Aquificaceae bacterium
CGGTATCCCTCCCGAAATTATTTTCTGAAAATATATTATATACCGCCTATCCAAAATGTGAAGTGTTAACAAATTGACAATTTTGTAAACATTCTTACCCTACCTCGGGCGTTCCCTCTCCATGCATCACCTTAGAATAAGTTAGTGGAAAGAGTCCTTTTCTTTTTGGCATGTTAGTTGCTAATACTTTTTACAGGAGGATGTAAGATGAAGAAAATTGAAGCCATCATCAAGCCTTTCAAGCTTGACGAGGTAAAGGACGCTTTGGTAGAAATCGGCATAGGGGGGATGACGGTAACGGAAGTAAAGGGATTCGGACAGCAGAAGGGACACACCGAGATCTACAGAGGAACGGAGTATGTAATTGATTTTCTGCCCAAAGTGAAAATAGAGGTGGTAGTCAAGGACGAGGATGTGGAAAAGGTTATAGACACAATTGTAAAGACCGCCCAGACCGGAAGGGTAGGAGACGGAAAGATATTTGTACTTCCCGTTGAGGAGGTTGTTAGGATCCGAACCGGGGAAAAGGGAGAAATTGCGGTATGAATTTGATTAATCCAATAAGGAGGTGCAGGTATGCCTAAGTATACGCCCCAGGAGGTCTTGAGCCTTATTGAGCAGGAAGGGGTCCAGTACGTTGATCTGAGGTTTGCCGACCCCTTCGGACAGTGGCAGCATATGACACTTCCCGCTTACGAATTTTCAATGGATGCTTTTGAAAAGGGCGTCGGTTTTGACGGCTCTTCCATAAGGGGATGGCAATCAATCAACGAATCGGACATGATCGCAAAGCCCGACCCCAACACAGCCTTCATTGACCCCTTCATTGAGGCAAAGACGATAGTAATGACATGCGATATTTACGACCCCGTAACGGGAGAAAGGTACGGAAGGGATACGAGATACATTGCCCAGAAAGCGGAGCAGTACCTCAAGCAGACGGGAATCGGAGATGTTGCTTACTTCGGACCCGAGGCTGAGTTCTTCATACTTGACTCCGTTGAGTTCGGCAATGCGGAGCAGTACTCCTTCTGGAGGGTTGATTCGGAAGAGGGATGGTGGAACAGGGAGCTAACTTCCTCCGGATACAAGGTTCCCCACAAGAGGGGATATTTCCCCACAGCACCTCTGGACAAGATGACTGACATACGTAATGAAATGGTTTCAACTCTTTCGGACATCGGTATTACGGTTGAGGTGCACCACCACGAGGTTGCCTCTGCGGGACAGGCGGAGATTGACATCAGGTACGATTCCCTCGTTAATCAGGCTGACAAGCTTTACATATACAAATATGTAGTAAGAAATGTAGCTGCAAAACACGGTAAGTACGCAACCTTTATGGCAAAGGTTCTCCCTAACGACAACGGCTCCGGAATGCACACCCACTTCTCCATCTGGAAGGGTGATGAGCCCCTATTTGCCGGCTCCGGTTATGCCGGGCTTTCTGAAACCGCTCTTTACGCCATCGGAGGTATTCTCAAGCACGCAAGGGCTATTGTTGCCTTCACCAACCCGACCATAAACTCGTATCACAGGCTGGTTCCGGGTTTTGAAGCACCCGTAAGACTTGCTTACTCCGCGAGAAACAGGTCCGCGGCGGTGAGGATACCCATGTATTACGAGGATCCCAAAACAAAGAGAATTGAGATAAGGTTCCCGGACGCAACATCCAACCCGTACCTTGCCTTTGCAGCAATTCTGATGGCTGCAATTGACGGAATTGAGAACAGAATTGACCCGGGAGAGCCCTTTGACAAGGACATATACTCTCTTCCTCCCGAGGAGCTGGAGGGAATTCCGCAGCTTCCCGGATCCCTTGAGGAAGCTCTCAACGAGCTGGAAAAGGACTACGAGTTTCTCCTTAAAGGCGGAGTTTTTACGGAAGAGGTCATTCAGCTCTGGATTGAGTCCAAAAGGGAAGAGATAGACGAGATGAGGTTTATCCCTCATCCGAAGGAGTTTGAGCTCTACTTTGATATTTAAGATTTACCCACCCCGCCTTCGGCGGGGTATTTCTATAAAGGAGGGAAAAGAGATGAGGCGCGCTAAGATTTGGGCAGTTTTGCCCCTGATTCTCTTTGCGGTTCCTGCCTTTGCTCAGGAGGCTGCCAAGCTTGACACTGGAAACACAGCATGGATGCTTACGGCTTCCGCTCTCGTCGTATTTATGACCGTACCGGGACTTGCCCTCTTTTACGGCGGGCTTGATAGATCCAAGAGCACTCTCAACACCATAGCAATGTCACTGGTGGCATTTTCAATTGTAAGTATCACATGGCTCATAATCGGTTATTCAATAGCTTACGGCGACGATATAGCGAAGTTTATGGGTAATCCGACCCAGTATCTGTTCGGTAAGGGTATAACGGGAATAAATGCGGACACAGGCTACCCCGCCCTACTTGACCTCATGTTCCAGCTGACCTTTGCGGCAATCAC
>JALSHX010000184.1 GCA_026982025.1 Aquificaceae bacterium
AATGAGGAAAAAATTTCTCTCCTTTAAATACCTGTGGGGAATTGTGAGGTCTGGAGTTTCAATGACGGCGTCTCCGAGGAGGAGAATGTCAATGTCTATCTCCCTTTCACGCCAGCGGGGTCTTTGCTTCCTGCCGAGGATGAGTTCCGTCTCTTTTGCAACTTTGAGGAGTTCCCGGGGCGATAGGTCCGTTTCTATTTTGGCGACGCAGTTGAGGAATGGAGGCTGGTCTTTGACTCCCCACGGGGGGCTTTCGTAAATGGTTGAGACCTCAAGGATCTTCATTCGGAGCGAAAGCTCTGCAAGTGCCCTTTCAATGAATCCGAGCCTGTCTCCCAGATTGCTTCCGAGGGCAATGTATCCATTTTTCCTTGATCCGCTGCTCACGGGATTTAAAATTAATAAAACTTGTTTACAAAGGAGAATCAAATGTCACTGCCAAAACTGAGAATCAGACACATTGAGGCGGAAGTTCCCATCATTCAGGGGGGCATGGGCGTAGGCATAAGCTGGGAGAACCTTGCTGGGCATGTTGCCCGCTACGGTGCAATCGGAGTGGTCTCTGCGGTCGGAACGGGATACAGACACCCTGACCTTGTCAAAAGGGATAAGTTCGGGAGACCCATCGGATCCGAGAACACCCACAGTCCGGAAGCCCTCAGAAGGATAATACAGGAGGCAAAGGATATTGCGGGCGGAAAAGGTGCCATAGGTGTTAACATCCTCTGTGCCATTACCGATTACGGACGCGTCGCCCGTGATGCGGTGGATGCGGGAGCTGATCTTATAATATCGGGAGCCGGACTTCCGATGAAGCTCCCCCAGTATGTTGATGGTGCAGAGGTTGCCCTCGTTCCGATAGTTTCCTCCGCAAGGGCGCTTAATCTGATTTGCAGGACATGGAAGAAGAGGTACAACCGCCTGCCCGACGCTGTGGTCCTTGAAGGACCCAAGTCTGGAGGTCATCAGGGATTCAGGTACGAGGACTGCTTTAAACCCGAATTCCAGCTTGAGAGCCTCTTCCCGGAGGTTCTTGAGGAGGCAAAGAGGTGGGGTGACATTCCCGTTATCGTTGCCGGAGGTGTGTGGAGCTACTACGACATAAAGTGGTACATTGAAAGGGGTGCCGGCGGTGTCCAGATGGCGACCCGTTTTATATCCACCCACGAGTGCGATGCACCGCTAATCTACAAGGAAACCGTTCTGAACGCGGATAAAGAGGACATAATACTTTTAAAGTCTCCCGTTGGTTATCCCTTGAGGGTTGTAAAGACGCCCTTCATTGAGAGGCTCCTTGCGGGAGTGAACGGATGGAAGGGTTGCGTTTCCCACTGCGTTACACCCTGTAACAAAGGTGAGGAAGCCAAGAAGGTGGGCTTTTGTATAGCTGACAGACTGGGCGCAGCCTGGCTGGGCAATTACGAGGAGGGAATCTTCATCAGTGGAGCTAACGGCTACAGACTCAAGAAGCAGGGAATGATTCATGTACACGAACTACTTGACATGCTCACAGGAAAGATTCCGGACCCGACCCTTGATGAGGACAAGGTCAAAGTTATAGTATAGTTACGCTGGTCAGTATCCTTTCTTCGGTTTTGTCCCTCCTGAAAGATGGAAGCTCGGGTGTGCAGATAGTACACTTTTCGTAAACTCCAACATTGAGAATTCCGAGTTCCCTCAGCTCATCAACTACCGCCTTCTGAAGGTCCATGAAAAGCCTCCCGTTCCTCTCAATCACCTTTCCGGGAAAGAGATTTTTGAACTCTTCACCCACCTCATAACAGCACCCTTTTGCAGAAGGACCTACAAAGGCAAAGACTGAACCGATGTCTTCAAGGTCAGAAAACCTCTTGATCAGTCTTTCAATTATTCCGCTGGCAAGGCCCCTCCAGCCAACATGGGCAACCGCAACGTAATCAGAACCAATTAGCACCACTCCGGCGCAGTCCGCAGTTTTAACTCCCACTGAAATGCCCTTAAGGTTAGTTATGACCGCGTCTGCGATTACGGGCGGTGAAGGAAAGGTGGAAAGGAGTATAACCCTGTTGGTGTGCTTCTGAATGGGAATGTAGAGCTTGGGGTGATTTACCCACTCTTTCTCAAGCTTCACGAGTTTATTGCCCATTTTGAAGGAGTAGCTTAGCTCTTTATTCGTTTTGCTTTCTCCGATGTCTTTTCCACGCATCGGATCACCGTCCCTTTAAAGCCCTTCCTCTCAAGATACGCAAGTCCTTCAATGGTTGTCCCGCCCGGCGAGGCAACCTTCTTCACGAGATCATCGGGATTAACAGCCTTATTTTTCAGAAGTTCAACGGTCCCGCTAACAGTCTCCATCACTATCTCAAGGGCGAGGGGATAAGGAAAGCCCTCCCTGACTCCTGCGAGAGCCATTGCATCAATGAAGCTCAGCACAAAGGCAGGACCGCTCCCGGCGA
>JALSHX010000185.1 GCA_026982025.1 Aquificaceae bacterium
CCTCCTCACGGCGGTGTAGCTCCAGTGGGGGTCCGATAAGCTGACGGGTAGCATCTTTTTTCTAATGGCAAAGGACGCTCCGATTGCTACTGCTCCTGTAAGTGAAATCAGCAGGTACATATAAAGTACAAGCTTGCTGGTCACGGGCATGGAGAAGTAGGGATAAGCTGCAAGAGAAACCACGAACAGAATCGTTATTGACACCACAAAGGAGAGGTTAAAGTGTCGTGCCCTCTTTATAAACAGGTGGCTTTTGTCAGAGGCATTTCCCTGAGCCATAGATACTCTTCCCTTTTGGGTCCCGTTGAAAGCATGATAACGGGAACCCCCGTGAACTCCTCAATAAACCTGATGTATTCCTTTGCTTCTGCAGGCAGGTGAGAGGGATCGCTGATCCCCTTCGTGGAAGATTTCCATCCCTTCAGAGTTTCGTATATTGGTCTGGCTGATTCCATCAGGGATAGGGATGACGGGAAGTGTTCAACCCTTTGACCTTCAATCTCGTAACCCACGCAGACTTTAATTTCATCAAAGGAATCAAGCACATCAAGTTTGGTAATTATGAGACCATCAAAGTGATTCAGGTCAGAGGCGAACTTGAGAGAAATGAGGTCAAGCCATCCGCACCTTCTCGGACGACCCGTCGTTGAACCGTACTCTCCCCCCATCTCCCGCAGTCTCTCTCCTTCTTCACCTTCTAATTCCGTGGGGAAGGGACCGCTACCCACCCTCGTGGTGTAAGCCTTGGCTACACCGATGATGGAGGCGTCCGAGAAGAATTTAGGCGACAGTCCCGTTCCGTTGGACAGACCCAGACTTGAGGAGTTGGAAGATGTCACGAAGGGGTATGTTCCCATGTCCACATCAAGCATCGTTCCCTGAGCACCTTCAAAGAGTGTCTTTCCCCTGTCTTTCAGGAGAATACGCGAAGCGTCTGTTATATTATCCTTTATCCTTTCGTAAATCCTTGTGATGCCCTCCCCTATTCTCTGGGGTGACAGGTCAAACTTCTGGCAGAAGACCTTTTCGCAGAGGTCTTTAACAAAGGCTACATTCTCCTCAATGAGCTCCGTTAGCCTCTTCTCATCCGCGAGGTCCGAGAGTCTAATTCCTTTCCTGCCCACCTTAAACATGTAGGCGGGACCTATACCCCTGAGGGTGGTTCCTATTCCTCCCTTACTTTCAAAGAGCCTGTCAAGGACCTTGTGGTAGGGAAGAACGAGGTGTGCCCTGTCGCTGATTAAAAGCCTCTCGGAGATGTCTATGCCCCTTGAGTTTAATGTGTTTATCTCCTTCTCAAGAACCTCAAGGTCAACAACCATGCCCTGAGCTATGACTCCCTTAACGTGGGGATGCAGGATTCCTGTGGGAAGGAGGTGAAGGATAAGTTTTTCCCCTCCAGCAATAACTGTGTGTCCCGCGTTGCTCCCCCCCTGATACCTTACGACGGTATCAAAGTTTTCGGAGAGGAGGTCCACGATTTTTCCCTTGCCTTCGTCGCCCCATTGAGCTCCCAGAATAACTACCTTTCTATCCATTCAAATTTGCCCCGAACATCTAATTGTATAATATGGAGAAAATTGTATGCACCGGGACAAGAGCTTTTACCTGATTCAGAGCGTTGACCTTGCACTGAGGCTGTTATTCTTTGTGGAAAAAGAGCCGAGAACCCTTGAGGACCTGAAGAAGTTCACCGGACTCAAAAACGACAGGCTTGAAAGGATCCTTGAGACTTTCGTAGATAGAGAGTGGCTGACTTACAACGAAGAGTCCGGAAGGTACATGCTGGGAGTTAGGTGTTTTGAGCTGGGGCGCTCCTACTTTCAGCACCTTGATGTGAGAAACCTCGCAAGACCTCTTCTAAAGAGACTGGTGGACCTGGTGGGTGAAAACTCCTATCTCACGACGAGGATTGGTTATGAGGTTATCTACATGGAGAAGTGTGAGGTAGAAAAGGAGGTAGGAATTTTGTCAAGATTCGGGAGGGTCCTTCCAATGTACGCGTCCGCGTCAGGGAAGATCTTTCTTGCCCACTTTGACGAGAGGGAGCTTGATGATTACTTTAAAAAGGTCAAGTGGATCAGGTATACCGATAAAACCAAAACGCCACATGAGGTTCGCAAGGAACTGGACCTGATAAGGAGAGAAGGATACTCGGTGAACATCGGTGAATATGAGGAGGATGTGGTAAGCGTTGCCGCTCCCGTTTATGACTACGCGGGAAAAGTTTCCTATACAGTCAGCGTTGTAGCACCCGCATTCAGGGTCCCCGAGGAGACGCTGAGGGATAAAATCAGAAAAGCCACCATCAAGGTGGCTGAAGAGCTTTCAAAAAGGTTGGGAAAGGTATAGATCAATCCCAGTAACCCAGTTTCAGGGAAATG
>JALSHX010000186.1 GCA_026982025.1 Aquificaceae bacterium
GAAGAAAGTAGTTTCATCTCTGGAGAGGATAGCAAGGAAAAGCGATGAAATCTTTATAGGAACGGACCCCGACAGAGAAGGAGAGGCGATAGCTTTCTTCCTATACCAGCTGTTAAAGAAAACGGGAAAGCCTATCAGGAGGGCGGTGTTTTACGAGGTCACTCCCTCCGCGTTGAGAAAAAGCATTGAATCAGCTGGAGAGCTAAACCTCAATCTCGTTCACGCCCAGTTTGCGCGGAGAATCCTGGACAGACTGATAGGATACAGGGTTTCTCCCTATTTGTGGAAGGGTCTCGGAAAAAAAGGCTTATCCGCGGGACGGGTTCAATCGCCCGCTCTCAGACTGACTGTTGAGAGAGAAAGGGAAATAGAGAATTTTAAGCAAACCAGTTACTACATTGCGGGAGCAGTGCTTGAGAAGGGCGGTGAGCAGTTCAGGGTTTACTATCCCGTCAGTTTTGAGAATCCTGCCGGCGCAAAGGAGATTGAGGAAAAGTTAAGGAGTTGTGTTTTTGGAGTTGTCTCTTTTGAGGAAAAGAAGGAGGAGGTACCTCCTCCCAGACCTTTTATAACCTCAACCCTTCAGAGCAGTGCCAACGCCATTCTTGGAATGACTGCAGAGAAGACCCAGGCAATTGCCCAGAAGTTATACGAGACGGGATACATAACCTACCCCAGGACTGACAGTTACCGCATGAATCAATCAAAGGCTAAGGAGTTTTTAAGTTTTATAGAGCAATCGTTTGGAAAGGAGTATAGGGGCAGGCTCAGAAAGTTCAGGGAGTCATCACTGAGTCAGGGTGCTCACGAGTGCATCCGCCCCACCTCCCTGACCGGAGGACATCCGCCCGGTGAAGCGGGAAAGCTTTACAGATTGATCCTCTCAAGGACCCTTGCGAGCCTGATGTCGGATATGAGGATTCGGAGAAGAAAGGCGGTTGTTGAAGCCCGTTCTCCTCTGCTAAAAAAACCGCTTCAACTTGAAGGGAAAGGTCTGTCCATAGCTTTTGACGGGTGGTCAAGGGTTTACCCGGCAGATATTAAGGAGGAACCCCTCCCCCACCTCTCCGAAGGAGAGGTCCTTAAACTTATAAAAACGTTTGTTGAGGAGAGAAAAACCAAACCTCCGCCCAGATACACCGAGGGCTCCCTTATACGAAAGCTTGAGAAGCTTGGAATAGGAAGGCCATCAACCTACGCCACCATTCTTCAGACCCTCAAGAAGAGAAACTACCTTCGGACAAGGAGCAGGGTTCTGGTCCCGACAGAGGTTGCCTTTGAAGTGGTTGAATACCTCCTTGAGAACTTCCCCCTGATGATGGATTACGGATTCACCGCAATGATGGAGGAGGAGCTGGACAGGGTTGAAGGAGGTGAGGCTGACTGGAAGGAAGTTGTGCGAAAGTTTTTTGAACGAGTCATGAGGGATGTATGTTAAGGTGGCCCAGGGCGGAATCGAACCGCCGACACCCCGGTTTTCAGCCGGGTGCTCTACCAACTGAGCTACCGGGCCTTTCAGTGGCGTCCCCGGGAGGATTCGAACCTCCGACCTCGAGATTAGGAATCTCGCGCTCTATCCTGCTGAGCTACGGGGACAGCCAGATAAAAAGTATAAACCTCCCGGCTATCGTCTGCAATAAAAGTGTGCATTATCTTCCTTGACACGGCTTTTTTGTTGATCTATATTAATAGACCGCCCTGAAAAAGGGATATCAAGAAGCGGGACTTAAGGAGCCCGCAGGTCTCCTTGGCAATTGAATAGGAGGAAGGACCCTCGGAGTTTGGGGTTGATCTCAATTGCTTGTGCCCGAGAGATTTTTTGAAGAGTTTGATCCTGGCTCAGCGCGAACGCTGGCGGCGCGCCTAACACATGCAAGTCGCGGGGCAGCAGACCCTCCTTCGGGAGGGTGCTGGCGACCGGCAAACGGGTGAGTAACGCGTGGGTAACCTGCCCTCAGGAGGGGGATAACCCCGGGAAACCGGGGCTAATACCCCATAACGCCAGCCATCACTGAGGTGGCTGGTGAAAGGGGGCCTCTGCTTGCAAGCTCCCGCCTGAGGATGGGCCCGCGTCCCATCAGGTAGTTGGTGGGGTAATGGCCTACCAAGCCTGTGACGGGTAGCCGGCCTGAGAGGGTAGCCGGCCACAGCGGGACTGAGACACGGCCCGCACCCCTACGGGGGGCAGCAGTGGGGAATCGTGGGCAATGGGCGAAAGCCTGACCCCGCGACGCCGCGTGCGGGAGGAAGCCCTTCGGGGTGTAAACCGCTGTCAGGAGGGACGATGGGACCGTGGGCTAATACCTCACGGTCTTGACGGTACCTCCAGAGGAAGGGACGGCTAACTACGTGCCAGCAGCCGCGGTAATACGTAGGTCCCGA
>JALSHX010000187.1 GCA_026982025.1 Aquificaceae bacterium
GGGAAAGCTCAATACGGGGCATCAGTCCCACATAGTCAATTACTCAATGAATCTAAAACCCGTCAGGTTTTTGATGGAAAAGGTGATGGGAATTGACAGAAGGGCCAAACTCCCATCCTTTAACTGCGAAACATTTACCAGCTGGTTCAGAAAGAACAGGAAGCCCGTAAAAGGAGAAAACGGAAAGGTGGTCCTTTTCACCACCTGTCTGATCAACTACAACTTCCTGAACAAGGGAATAGCCCTGACGAGGGTTTTTGAAAAGAACGACATCCACATTGAAATCCCTGAGAATCAGCAGTGCTGTGGTATCCCCTTCTTTGATGTGGGCGACCTTGATTCCGCAACTTCAAAGGCTAAAGCAAACCTTGAGGTTTTGAAAAAGTACATTGACGCGGGCTACGATGTGGTTATTCCTGTACCTACATGTGCCCTGCAAATCAAGTACGAGTACCCCCTTCTCCTACCCGATAATCAGGACGCAAAAGCCCTCTCGGAGAAGGTCTTTGATGTCCACGAGTACCTCTGGAAGCTCAACGAAGAGGGAAAGTTTAACAAGGACTTCAAAGTTTCAATGGGAACCATAGCTTACCACATCCCCTGTCACCTCAAATCTCTTAATGTGGGTTACAAAGGAGTTGCCCTTCTCAGATTAATACCGGACACAAAGGTAAGGATTGTTGACAGATGCTCGGGTCACGACGGGACTTTCGGTGTTAAGAAGGAAACCTTTGACATGGCTTATAAGGTGGGTTCAAGACTCTTTGACGACCTCAAGGCTCAGCCGTCTGATCTATATGTTTCCGACTGTCCCCTCGCATCTCACATGATTGAGCTCGGTACGGGAAAAGTGCCGTTACATCCCATTGAGGTTCTATACAGGGCTTACGGAGATTAACAAGGAGGTCCTGAAATGAGGAAGGTGACGAAGGAAGATATCCTGAATCTTTACGAGTATGAAAAGGTGAGAGATCAAAAGTTAAAGGAAATTTCACAGCTCAAGAAGAGGAGGAGGGTATTTGTAGGAGATATGGTGACCCTCGTTTTTGAAAACTTTGATACCGTCTGGTTTCAAATTCAGGAAATGATCAGGGCGGAGCGGATGGTAAAGGACGAGGAGATACAGTTTGAAATTGACACATACAACGACCTTGTGCCGGACAAGAACCAGCTCTCCGCCACCATGTTCATAGAGATACCGGACGAAAGGGAAAGAAGGGAGACCCTTCCAAAGCTGGTGGGAATACACGACTATGTTTTTCTACACATAGGAAATAAGCATTCCGTTCGTGCTGTGGCAGACGAGAAGAGCAAAATGGACTTTGAGTCGGGGAAGGCGTCGGTTGTTCACTTCCTCAAGTGGGACCTCACACCGGAACAGGTAGAGGACTTCAGGAGAGAGCCAGTTAGGATAGAGATCGCTCACGATAATTACAAAGCAATAACAACCGTTCCGGAGGAGGTTAAGGCGGAGCTCATTAAGGACCTTCAGAGTGATTGATCTAAAGAGGTGGTACTGCGTCTTAACCGCTACCTTTCAATGTGCGGTGTTACTTCCAGAAGAAAGGCGGACGACCTCATAAGGGAGGGAAGGGTCAGGGTTAACGGTCAGGAGGTCAGGGAGGTAGGGGTCAGGATCGATCCTGAGGTTGATACAGTTGAGGTTGACGGAAGGGAGGTCAGTCTTCCCGAGTTAAGGTACATAATGCTCAACAAACCGCCGGGATGTCTAACCCAACTCGG
>JALSHX010000188.1 GCA_026982025.1 Aquificaceae bacterium
GAAATCCTCAAACTTATGAGCGAGCACCTGATCGGGGGAATACCCGTCGTTGAAGACGGAAGGCTGGTAGGTATAGTAACGAGGGGAGATGTTATGGGGGTCAGTCCGCAGCACAGAGATAAAATAGGAGCCCGCCACATCATGACAAGGAACCCCATAACCGTTACTCCTGAGGACACTCTTGCGGACTGCCTTAGAATTATGATGGCAGGGGGGATAGGAAGGCTTCCGGTAGTTGAGGATGAAGAGTCGCGTAAGCTCGTGGGAATTATAGCAAGGGCGGACATCGGAAGGGCAATAAGGAGGTCAAGATTCTGATGACTTGAGGCGTATGTAAATGTAGCCTTCTTCTATCTTTGCCTTTGCTGGCTCAAGACCCCTCAGCTTCCGGGGAAGCATAATGTGGCTTTTGAAATTTCCGACCCTGACCACGAGGGAATCCTCACCCTTGATGAGGGAAACTGACTCCCTGCTCACAAAGGGAGCCCTTATCTTCACCACATAGTGCTCGTTTTCCGAATAAATCTCGTAGGGCTTTTCTTTAAAGAAAACACCCGAAGGGTCCTTCTCACCGTAAATAAGGTCCGAAAGAACCTCCAGCTTATCCTCTCCAACCACCTCACCCTCCATCATGGGGACCGCAAAAATGGGAACGGGGCTGAAGAATTCATGAACCTCCTCAATGTACTTCCTCTGAAGGCCCATCCACGAGCTCATAAAACTGCAGTCCTCCTTACCTTCAATCACCCTGTTCAGGATAACCGCATCTACGTTTATGCCGAAGAGGTTAAAGTACATGTAAGCCCTCTGGCTTTCTCTTATGACCATCTTTTCGGGGTTTAAAACTATTCTTACGCTCGTTATCTTGGGGTCCAAGAGTATCTCGTCAACGCCTTTGAGCTTTTCGTAAAAGTTTTCAATTGCCTGAAAGTACGAGTCGTCGGGGAGAGGAATCTCTGTAAATCTTCCTATGGAGGGTCTCGCAAACTTCATGATAAGCCTCTCTGTTTTAAAGACTTTCTTCATATACCACTTCAGGACTACTGGCATTGAAACGAACCTCAGGGATTCCCCCGTAGGAGGCAAGTCAAGGATCAGAACGTCGTATTCCTTCTCTCTGAAGTATTTGTTTATGTAAAGGAGGCTGGTGACCTCCTCCATTCCCGGTAGAATGGCAAGTTCCTCCGAGAGTATCTCGTCAAGACCCGTTGTGTTGAATAAAAGCTCAAGAAAGCGGTAAACATCACCCCAGTAGCGGTCAATGTCCTCTTGAATATCAATCTCCTGAATGTGAAGGTTATCGGCTATCTTAATGGGAAGACCCCGTGCCGAGAACTTTTCTTTATCCGTAAGGTCAAAGGAGTCTGAAAGGGAATGGGCAGGGTCAAGGGAAACAACTATTGTCCTGTATCCGAGATTTGCAAGCTTGAGACCCGTTGATGCGGCAATCGTTGTCTTACCGACTCCACCCTTTCCCGAGAAGAGTATTATCCTCATGGGTTTATTATAAGTTCATGGAGCCTATAGCCAATTGCAAAAAATTATTAAATTAGTATATAATGATATTGCAATTTAATTATATTTAGGAGGTGGTGGATATGAGGTGGAAAGGACTGAAAGTGGTAGCGTCGGCTGTGCTGATCCCCCTCGGATTCTCTCTTGGGGGAGACAGAGAGCTACTTGAGGAGGCAAGGAAGTACTTTAAGCCCCTTCCGAAGGTTGCGGAAAGCAGAGAAAACCCCCTGAATCCCGCAAAGGTCCTTCTCGGAAAAATGCTTTACTATGAACCGAGGCTATCCAAAAGCGGATTAATTTCCTGCAACACCTGCCACAACCTTGCAACCTACGGAGTTGACAACCTTCCGACATCAGTGGGCCACAGGTGGCAGATAGGTCCACGGAATGCTCCCACAACCCTCAACGCCGCCCTCCACACACGCCAGTTCTGGGACGGAAGGGCAAAGGATGTTGAGGAGCAAGCAAAGGGACCCATACTCAACCCCATTGAAATGGCAATGGACTCCCCCGAGGCAGTGGTCAAGAGGCTAAGCACCATTCCCGAGTATGTAAAGCTCTTTAAGAAAGCCTTTCCCGGAGATAAGAAACCTCTAACATACGAAAACGTTGCCCGCGCAATTGCCGCCTTTGAGAGAACGCTCATTACCCCTTCACGCTTTGATAAGTTTCTGAAAGGAGACCTTAAAGCCCTGAGCACAGAAGAGAAGGAGGGTCTAAGAACCTTTATAAGGGTCGGATGTGCAAGCTGTCATAACGGTCCCGCCCTTGGCGGCACCATGTTCACAAAGTTCGGAATAGTCAAGGCTTACTGGGAGGCAACGAGAGACTATGTAACCCTAGACAAACCTACGATGCCA
>JALSHX010000189.1 GCA_026982025.1 Aquificaceae bacterium
GGTGTCGGATGCCTTTCTCAGGAAGAGAAAAGATCAGGAAATTGAGTACCTCAAAGATATTGAAACCCGTTTTAAAGACTTTGAAAGAATAATGATTCCCCTTCTTGAAAGGGATGTTCACGGGATCGAAAACCTTGAAAAACTTGAGGTTTATGCGGAGGCTCTTCTGAAATGAAAATCATTGCAGTGGACACTGGAGGAACATTTACAGACTTTGTTTACTCAGAAGAAGGAGAAATCAAGACCCTTAAAGTGCCTTCAACCCCGCAAGACCCCTCAAGTGCGGTCATTGAAGGTTTGAACCAAATAGGCGGTGAAAACCGCAGAATAATTCACGGATCAACGGTGGCGACCAACGCATTCCTTGAGAGGAAGGGAGTTAAAACCGCGCTCATTACAAATAAAGGCTTTGAAGACATCATAGAAATCGGAAGACAAAACAGGGAGAGACTTTACGACCTTCACTACAAAAAACCTCAACCTATAATACCCAGGGACCTTCGCTTCGGCATTAAAGGAAGGATAGGACCGGGGGGAGAGGTTATAGAGGAGCTTAGCCCGGATGAAGTCAGGGCTCTTGCGGAGAAGCTTAAAAGTCTCGGCGTTGAAGCTGTTGCAGTCTGTCTTCTCCACTCCTACGCAAACCCGGATCATGAAAAGCTGGTGGGTGAAATTCTTGAAAGCTTACTGGAAGTCCACATTTCCCTTTCCCACCAGGTTTTAAGAGAATTCAGGGAGTACGAAAGAACCACGACTACAGCTATAAACGCCTACCTTTCACCAAAGATGGAAGGATACCTCAGGAGGATAAAAAACTCTCTCAAGCCCGGCGATTCACTTCTAATCATGCAGTCAAACGGAGGAATCATATCCCACACAACAGCAGGAAGGGAGGCGGTGAGAACAATTCTTTCCGGACCTGCGGGAGGTGTCATAGGTGCCCAATTCATTGGAAAATTAGTCAAGAGAGAAAAGTTAATAACCCTTGATATGGGAGGTACCTCAACGGATGTCTCTCTGATTGAGGGAAGCCCTACAATAACAACCGAATCAAGGATTGAAGGGATCCCCATCAAGATTCCTATGATTGAAATAAACACAATTGGAGCCGGAGGAGGCTCTATTGCGTGGATTGATGAGGGAGGTGCCCTCAGGGTAGGACCCATGAGTGCAGGCGCCGTTCCGGGTCCCGTGTGCTACGATAGAGGAGGGACGGAAATTACAGTAACCGACGCAAACCTTTTCCTTGGCAGACTTCTACCTGATCACTTCTTAGGCGGAAAAATGAAGATTAATCCGGGCCTAATAGCTGAACCTCTTGAGAGAATCTCGCAATTGCTCGGAACGAATCCCCTGGAAACAGCTTCCGCGGTAGTTGATACAGCCTGCTCAAACATGGAAAGGGCGCTGAGGAGGGTGTCAATTCAGAGAGGTTACGATCCGTATCACTTCACACTCATTGCCTTCGGCGGAGGAGGACCACTTCATGCCTGCTCATTAGCAAAGCTTCTGAAAATTCAGGAAATTATCATTCCCCCAAATCCCGGTCTATTCTCAGCCTTCGGAATGCTATGCGCTGACATAGTGAGGGACTACTCCCTAACGCTTCTGAAGAGTGAAACTAAAATCGCCCCTGGGGAGATTGATGGAATCTTTGAGGAACTTAAAAAACTCGCCCTTGATGACCTCAAAAAGGACGGAATTTCAACGGATTCAATATTATTTGAAAGCTCCCTTGATATGAGGTTCGTAGGTCAGTCTTATGAGCTGACTGTTCCCTACACCCAAAACTACAGAGAATCCTTCATCAGCGCCCACCTCAGGGAATACCAGTACGCCCACGACAGGGAAGTGGAAGTTGTTAACCTGAGATTAAAGGCAATAGTCCCGGTTCAAAAGCCCGTTATGAAAACTGTTCCCAAATCAAATGTTCCGGATCCCGACCATGCTTTAATATCAACATCACAGACCGCCTTCGGCGGTGAGTTCAGGAAAACTAAAGTATACAAAAGGGAGATGCTCAAAGCGGGCAACATAGTTGAAGGACCAGCCATATTAGTTGAATATTCTTCAACCACTGTAATAGAACCGGGGTGGGAAGCTGAGGTTGATCTCCACGGAAACCTCATTGTGAAAAATTCACTGTGAAAAATACCATTATTCCTTGAGATAGGAAAAGATAATATAAAATCGGAAGCAGGGGAGGGACTTCCTCAGGAAGACTCCAAACCCCTCTTCTAAAACTCTTGGGAGGTAGGTATCATGAAAAGGCAACTTCTCGGATTAGCCCTCGCAGGAGCAATAATTGCAGGTTGCGCCCCACCCGGCGGAGGCGGAGGCACCTCACCCGGCGGAGGCGGCGGCGGAGGTGGG
>JALSHX010000190.1 GCA_026982025.1 Aquificaceae bacterium
AAAGTGTTCAAAGGGAGCTCCTTCGGGAAATCTGTTCGGATACCTTTCTTTAAATCTCGTTGCCATTGAATTAAATATAAATCCTAAACCCCTACCCTTTTACAGTATTTTGATACCGGACACTCACCGCACCTCGGACCCACGGGCCTGCAAATCCTCTGACCGAAGGCAACGAGAAGCCTGTTCATGAGTCTCCGGTATTCTTCCGGCACAACCTTCATCAGTTCCTTCTCTGTCTGTTCAACATTTTTGGTTTTTATCAGTCCCCATCTGTTGGTTATCCTGTGAACATGAGTATCCACACATATTACCGGTTTTCCGAAGCCGTCCGCAAGGACGAGGTTTGCCACCTTTCTTCCTACCCCCTTTAAAGAAATCAGGTCCTCAAAATTATCGGGCACTCTTTTGCCAAACCTCTGCACGAGGTCCTCTGCCAGCTCTTTAAGGTGCTTTGCCTTGGTTTTATAAAATCCAACGGGATATATTAGCCTCTCAAGTTCGTCAATGGGAATTTCAAGGAGGTCCTGCGGTCCTTTGACAACATCAAATAGCCTTTTACACGCCTCTGCGGTTGTTTCGTCCTTGGTCCTCGTGGAGATCAGAGCGGAGACGAGAACCTTAAAGGGATCGTTGGTGTGCTGGGCTATTAGGGTTACAACGGGAGCGTTCCACCTTTCGTACTCCCTTTCAAGTATCTTCAAGACCTTTATTAACTCTACCTTCTTCACCCGAGAAATTTTAAAATACCAGAGATGCGAACTCCCCTCTTCCCCATTCACAAAAAGCTCGGGGCAAAATTTACCGACTTCCACGGATGGCAGATGCCCCTTGAGTTCGCAGGTGCCATCTCAGAAGTTAAAGCTGTAAGAGGAAGTGCGGGAGTTTTTGACATCTCTCACATGGGAAGAATTTATGTTTCAGGAAAAGACGCCTTCGGCGTGCTTCAGGGACTTACCACAAATAACCTCAATAAGCTCTTTCCCGGAAGACTTCAGTACAACCTCCTGACCAATGAGCGGGGAGGTGTAGTTGACGACATCACCGTTTACATGATTTCAGAAGAGGAGTTTTTCCTCTGCGTCAACGCAGTAAACAGGGATAAGGTCCTCAATCACATTTACCGCCGTTCGGAAGGTGATGTTCATATTAAAGATGTATCTCCTAACACCGTGCAGATTGCCCTTCAGGGACCCGAGAGTCCGGATGTAATGGAAAGATTCTTTGAAGTCAGGGACCTTAAATTCTTTGGATTTAAAATCATCGGTGAACTAATCATTTCCCGTTCGGGATATACGGGTGAGGACGGCTTTGAAATTTATGCACCCGTGAGGGAAGGGCTTGGACTTTACGAAGATCTGGTTAGAGAAGTAAAACCCTGCGGACTTTCAGCGCGTGATATTTTGAGAATTGAGGCGGGATTGCCCCTTTACGGGAACGAACTGTCGGAGGAAATTAGCCCCCTTGAGGCGGGACTTGACAGATTTGTTGACTTTTCAAAGGACTTTCTGGGAAGAACTGCCCTTAAATCCCGCAGGCTATCACGGAGGCTGACGGGAATTGAGATGGTTGATAGAGGAATTCCGAGGAGGGGATACAAAATCCTGAATAAAAGGAAGGAATTATTGGGAGAAGTATCCAGCGGTACTTATTCTCCAATTCTCGGTAAGGGAATAGCAATGGCATTTTTAAAGGCTGAGGCGGAGGAATCTGATAATCTGTTTGTGGAGATGAGGGGTAAATTCTTGAAGGCGAGACTATGCGAACTTCCATTTGTGAAAAGAGGAAGAGCTTGAATATAATCGGAATATGCCCGTTTCCTTTCATGTAATTTTAATTCCCGAAAAACCTGTAAGCTCTAACGAACTTACGCCCGACCGAATTCACGGCATATTTCACTCTCTCCTTGGCGATTCTTTATCAAAGGAGATCCATGACATAAAGGGTTTAAAACCATACTCGCTGAGTTACCCCCCTTTCTTCGGAAGGCAGAGACAAATTGAAAGAATAAGGTTGGGAATCTCCTTTTTAATAGATGAGCTTTTCCCCCGCTTTCTTTCCTCATTTGTTCTCGGAAATTCTATAATTAAACTCGGGGACATTACACTTAAAAAGGTTAAGAAACCCCTCGTAAATGAGAATAATATTAAGTCCTACCATACGATTTACGACGAATCTGAACCTTCAAGGGACATAATCCTTGACTTTCTGACGCCGACCTCCTTTAAAAGGGGAAATTACGACTACCCTCTGCCCGATCCTCTTTTGATTTTTAGGGGACTTATAAGGAAGTGGCAGAGCTTTTCCGACCTGAAAATAGACTGTGATTTGAGGGAGGTTATTTCGTCAAAAACTA
>JALSHX010000191.1 GCA_026982025.1 Aquificaceae bacterium
CTTCCTACACTTAAACAAATGGGACGAGAAGAAGGACTGGGTCAAGAAACCGCCTCCCTATGTGAAAGAGGTAATTGCTCTTGAGCTGTTTATGAAGTATGCGTCCAACGGCGGTGTTATAGAGGTGCCGGGACTGCTGAGGTAAAGGAGGGGCAAAGATGAAGAAATTTGCAATAATTGGTTCAATTGTAGGAGCTGGCCTGATAGTTGCCTGCCAGCCGGCTGCGGAAAAGGCTGAAGCTCCAAAAGCGGAGAAGAAAAAGCTAAGCAAGTACGAGAAGTTCAAGATGGCTCTCGCCAAGCAGGATAAGTACCAAAAGGCATGCTCTAATCCCAAACAGCTCGTTCCCGAAGGTATTGACATTAACACCTTCAAGAAGGAGATGCTTGCAACCGTTAAGTTCCCTGAAGGCGGAGTTGTGGGCAAAGACATTAAGAGGGGAGAAAAGCTATTCGGAGATCCCAAAAGAGGAGGAAAGAGCAGAAGGGGTAACTGTTACGCTTGCCACTGCGGGGATCCCAAAATAATAGCCTGCGGAAACATAGGACCCACCTTGAGGGGATACGGAAACAGAGGGATAGATCCAAAGGAGACATACATAAGGATTTACAACTCATGGGCTATAAATCCCTGCTCAGCCATGCCAAGGCTGGGGTACCACGGGGTTCTCACACCCGAGGAGATTGCAGACATTGTCGCCTACATGCATGATCCCAACTCTCCCCTCAATAAATAATCACCATCATAAAGGGGGCGGTACCGCCCCCTTAATTTATAAAGGAATTGAAAAAGGAATTTTTAATCTCTTTATTATTAAAGGAGGTGATGGCAGATGCACCTGACGAGAAGAGATTTTCTTGAGCTCGCCATTGTGACCGGAGCTTACCTCTCCGCAAACCCAGCCCTGGCACTGGCAAAGATGGATTATGAGGACATTATGAGGTTCAAACCGGTGGGAAATGTCACTCTACTCTTCACGACGGATATGCACGCACACCTCAAACCCTTGTACTTTGCAGAACCCATGAACCTAGTCGCACCCAAAAAGCTCAGCGGACTGCCGGGCTACATAACGGGAAAGGACTTTTTAAAGTTTTACAAGATCTCACCGGGAACTCTTGAAGCCTACTTCACCAGCTGCAGTGCCTTCCCCGAGCTCGCAAGAAAGTTCGGCAAAATGGGGGGAGCAGCATACATCACCAGAATCATAAAAGATGTCATCGCAGAAAGGGGAAGAGACAAGGTTCTTGTTATGGACGGAGGAGACACATGGACCACCACAGCCATAGGAACATTCACCGACGGTAAGTCGGTCGTTGACTGGATGACTTACACGGGCTATGACCTGTTTGTAGCCCACTGGGACTTTACCTTCGGAAAGGAGATATTCTTAAAGAGGATAGAGGACCTCAAAAAGGGCGGTTGCGAGTTTATAACGCACAATGTTGTTGACGAGCTCTGGGGAGAGCTTGTCTTCAAGCCTTACACCATCAGGGAAGTGGGAGGAGTAAAGCTCGGGATCATCGGCAGTTCCTTCCCCTTCACAACCCTCGCCAATCCCAAACAGTTCGTTGAGGGATGGAGCTTCGGAATCAGGGAGGACCAGCTTCAGCAGTTTGTCAACGAACTCAGGGAACAGCACAAAGTTGACTGCGTGATCGCCCTCACCCACAACGGTCTTCCCCTTGACCTCAAGCTCGCAAAGGTTGTAAAAGGAATTGACATAATTATCTCGGGCCATACTCACGATGTCACTCCCAAAGCAGTGAGGGTAGGGCAGACCCTCGTACTCATAGCAGGTTCGCACGGCAAGTTTGTTGGAAGAATTGACCTTGACATAAGGAACAAAAAGATAAGGAAGTACAGGTTCAAGCTTTATCCCGTTGCCACAAACCTCATAAAGCCCGACAGGGGAGCCCAGAAGATCGTTGATAAGTACTACGCCGAGGTCGGCAAAAAGTACAAGCTTGACGAGGTTATAGGAACTGCCGAGGTAATGCTTTACAAAAGGGATACCTTCTTCAGCACATGGGACTGGCTCGTGGGAGAAGCAATATCAGATTACTACGGTGGTCTTGATGTCGTGACTTCTCCCGGATACAGGTGGGGAACCACCATCCTTCCGGGTCAGAAGATAACGAGGGAGCACGTTTACGACTATACGGGAATTACCTATCCTCTGGTTTATGTAATGAAGAGAACTGGCAAACAGCTCCTTGAAGTCTGGGAGGATGTTGCGGACAATGTGTTTAACCCCGATCCCTTCTACCAGCAGGGCGGTGACATGTCAAGGCTTTGGAATGTTGAGTATGAAATTGAGATCA
>JALSHX010000192.1 GCA_026982025.1 Aquificaceae bacterium
ATGAATTAGAAAAAAGGGCGAGCAACTATTCAAATTTGACAAACCGTAACATTTACATACTCATAACAAGCGATATGACAAGAATGGAACCCATTATTGAAATGGGAGTATTTCCAGATCATCATAAACCTTATTTGGCCGGTACAGCATTTAAGTGTAAGTCCTTAAAAAAAGAATTAATTACTTGCGGTCTCTTTGATTTAAATCTAAATAAATGGACTATTAGGGGTGATGAACAAATAATTAAGAATATACACTCTTATAAGGCGATTATTTTTATAAATCGGAGGTCCGGAAAAAGGAAAGTCCTTTATTACAATTCAAATCCTAAGAAGGAAAGAGTCATAATTGTTGTTCAAAATGATAGCCAGTTTTTTTTATACGATATTAGCTGGCTGGCTCTGAATTCAGTTATGGGAAGAATGTTTTACTTAAAAGATGATTTTAAATATTTTGAACCTGTCGTGGACAAATTTCCCAATTTTGTCATTTATAAATTAAAATAATTTTGTGATGCATCTTATTGTTCTGGAGGAATCCATTTTTGATTTAAGTTTGATTGATGGGAAAGCGGTTTTTAAGTCAGTGTTCGGAGAAAAGAGGGAGCAAAATTTAGTATGTTCTAAGGACATTTCAGATTCAATTCCATTTCCTCTACTAAATCCTCTCCAGAGTATATTTGCTCTTTACTATAAAGATGGAAATTCATTAATTTCCGCCCCCACTTCAGCAGGTAAGAGCCTTATTGCTTTTCTTTTTTTAAATCGTTCGGAAGGAAAGAAGATTTACACCGCTCCTACCAAAAGTCTTGTAAGAGAAAAAGCTCTTGAATTATCCCGCCTTCTCTCCCGCAAGGTTGACATTAGAACAGGAGATGCTATTGAGGAGTTTAGACAGGTTAGTTCTGATGTTGTGGTTGCGACTTACGAGAATCTCGCTCTCGGACTCAGAAACAGGTCAGCCTGGACTAGAGATATTGAATGCGTTGTTATTGACGAAATTCATCATGTTATGAGCTCAAGGGGATGGATCATTGAGGAGATTGTTGCGGGCTTAAAAGACAAGGGAGTGAGAATTCTCGGTCTGTCAGCCACCCTTCCCGGTGCCCTTGAGCTTGCCAAGTGGATGGAGGCTGAGCTATTCGTTGAATCCGAGTGGAGACCCGTACCCCTGGAAAGGCAGATAATTCCGCTGACCGAATTTCCTGAGCTGGTGAAAACCAAAGATGCTGACGAAAGAATTGCGGGGCGTCTATTGTCTGCCCTCTTCGAATTAAAAAGGCCGGACCACCAGGTAATCCTTTTTGTTCACAAAAAGTCCGTCGGCTGGAAGATCCTCGAAATTGCCGCAAAAGAGAGCATAGGAGTAATGAACAGGACCCTGCCCTTTGACCCGCCTCCCCCGAGGGAACCTGAAATCGCCTTTCACAACGCCGACATTCCCAAGGAGGAAAGAGAAGAAATTGAAAAGGCATTCAGGGAAGGAAAACTCCCCACACTGGTAGCTACACACACCCTTGCCTACGGTGTTAATTTGCCGGCTGATGTTGTCATCATCGGAGTGAGAGCCTTTTACGACAGGAAAGAGGGTCGCTGGAGGGTATTTCCGGGGCTTCTTGACATTCTCCAAATGGAGGGAAGAGCGGGCAGGCTCGGCATAAAGGAAAGGGGTTACTCCTTCATACTCCCCTACGGAGCAAAACCTCATCAGATAGAGGCTCAGATAGAGGATTCCCTTGAAGGGGAGATGGTCCCCTATGTAAAGGAAAGGCTGACAGAAGGTAACATGGTAGAGGATCTGGAAAGGATACTTTCTCTTTTCGTGCTGATAGGTGTTCTTTACGAAGGGTCAAACTTCAGAAACTTTCTCTCAAAAACTTTTTCTCTAAAGGATTATGCAGACGACTTCTACATAGATGAGGTTTACGACTGGCTTCGGGAAAAGGGATACATAGCGGGTAATGATCTTTCTGAGAGGGCTTTATTTTGCGTTCGTTCGGGGATGAGTCCCGTTGATTACGAGGAGTTTCTGAGGAGAAAGTACCTCGGTTCGGAAAAGGCCGTTCTGGTGAGGCCCCTCCTGTTTGTGAAGCGTTTTGACGGGCTTTACGACTTTGTAAAGGGAGGTGACTCCTTCATTGAAGACGATATGTATGTTAGAAATAAACTGACCGCCTTCGGCGGTGAGTGTTTTGAGGACAACACCCATCAGTTTCTCTTTTACATTGAGGGCCTTACCTTCAAGTACAGAAACCTTGCCCAGCCTCCCGGAGAATTTTCCTACCT
>JALSHX010000193.1 GCA_026982025.1 Aquificaceae bacterium
GACCTTGAGGGTACGCCCATAATTATTCAGTACAACAAAAGGGACCTGCCCGATGCCCTTCCCATTGAGATTCTCCAAAGCGAGGTTTCAATTCCGGGTAAGAGGTCAATTGAAGCTGTGGCGGTCAAGGGAGAAGGAGTTAAGGACACCTTTGACCTCGTGGCAGAGGAGCTTATGGATAGGTTCAGGAAAATGGTAGGATAAATTAGGTAATGTTCTATGGCTACATCGGTGATTCTCGCGGTCTCAACGATGTAATTTCAAGCCTGCTTCAGGGCAGGTCGGGTATTCTTGAGCTGTTCGTCAACAGGTACTTCCTTTCACTGAAAGTCAAGGACGGTCAAATAACGGAGTTTAAGTGTGATATAGGAGGTTTTACCAAAAAGAACATTAACAATTACAACCTCCTCGTTTACTGTATTGCGGAAATACTTTCAAATCCAGAGGGTTTCTTTGCCTTTTACGAAGATACAAAGACTAAGGCTACTCCAGTGGGAAATCCTGTGGGGAGCGATGAGCTCATGATTCAGGCGACCATAGTGAGAAAGGAGCTTGATGAGATTATGGAAAAGGTCATCTCTCCTTTTGCAATTTTTAAGGCGGAGGAAAAGAAACCTGAGGTCAATTACTTTGAGGGGAAAAACATTGTGGAGGCAATAGCCCTCTCCGAAGAACCCGTGGTATCGGTCGTTAGAAGGGTAAAGGAGTTTCTGCAGGAAGGAAAGCTTGACATTTACGAGTTTCGTGAGGGAGAGGGGGAGTCGGAGTTCGAGATTGACTACCTCATGGAGAAGGTACCTCTCCGTAAGGTGAACATAGTGGCTATCCTTGAGAGTTTAAAAAGCAGCAATTTTTCGGGAGTTGCTAAAATATCTTCTCCTACCTATACAATTAACCTCTTTTGCGAAAACGGAACCATATTTGCGGTTTATCCCGTTGACTTTGACATTTTTGAGTTTTTCCTGTCTCCCGACAGGAATGCGGAGCTTAGCCTCGTGAATGTTGACAAAACAGTGGTCAGATTTATAGCTCTGAGATACATCGGCAAGCCCGACATTGATACGGTCAGCAGTAATTTCATGGAGATAAGCAAGCTCTTCCTCGGTCTTAGCAAGCACAAAAAAAACGCTCTGCTCCTTATTTCCGAGAGGAAGGGAGACAGGTTCATTGTGTTCAGGGACGGCCAGCTCGTCGCATCTCTAACAGAGTCCGACGGAATTTTCAGGGTGACGAACTCCCTTCACTTTGAGGAGCCCTACTTTGTTAGCCTGTTTTTTCACCGCAAGGTGGATAACATTGCTTCGCTCGTTTACCTATTCATGATTAACGAGGTTCTCAGCGTGTTCATGAAGCACTCGCCAACCAAGATAAACACAATGGTTCTTAGGGAAGTGGTCAAGTATCCCTTCCTCACCCTTCAGGAGGGAAAGCTTCACCTTACCAGGAATCCCGGAGAAGAGGAGGAGGAGCAGCTCCTCAATCTTCTTAGCTTTATCCTTGACCTTTGCTCTCAGGAGATCGGTGAAGAAAAACAGGCTGAGGAGCTTGAGTTTCAACTGAGACCTTTCAAGGATATTTTCAGGGTGCTTGATATAGACAGATACCTCAAAATCGCTCAGTGAGATCCATGTTCAGGGAAGGGGACTGGGTTTTAATCGTTCATGGAGAAAGGAAATTTCTCAGAAGGATTGACCCGAAGGACTCAATAAACGTCAGGAAGGATGTTCTCAGGTTTAGGGATGTCATAGGGAAGGAGGGAGGTGATAGGGTCGGGAATTTTTATCTTTTTAAACCTACCCTTGAAGACATAATACTCTACGGCTTTAAGAGGGAGACACAGATAGTCTATCCTAAGGATTCCTTTTACATTGCATTAAAGATAGGTGCGGTGCGGGGAAAAAGGGTTCTTGAGTTCGGAACAGGATCGGGGGCAATGTGTGCCGTTCTTGCTTCTGCGGGATCTGAGGTTCACACCTTTGAAATCAGGGAAAGGTTTTTCAAACTTGCCAAGAAAAATCTAGAGAGGTTCGGTCTGGAGGGAGAAGTCCACTTTTATAGAGAGGACTTTGCGACTGCAGAAGTGAAAGTTGAGGAATTTGACTGTGCCTTTGTTGATGTGAGGGATCCCCTTCCCTACCTTGAAAAGGTTTATGCCTGTCTAAAAAAGGGTTCACCTGTATGCTTTCTCCTGCCAACAACCAATCAGGTGGCTTCTCTCTTAGCATCCGCCAGAGGACTTTTCGGAGACTTTGAAGTAAAAGAGATTTTGGTCAGAGAATACAAT
>JALSHX010000194.1 GCA_026982025.1 Aquificaceae bacterium
ATATCTCCACACCAGTCCTTGAAGGTATGTTGTAAAGAATTATCGGAATATCAACCTCTTCCGCAACAGTCTTAAAGTGGAGGAAAAGCCCTTCCTGAGTGGGCTTGTTGTAGTAAGGAACTACCAAAAGTGCACCGTCAGCACCCACCTCCTTCGCGTGGGCGGTCAGGTGGACTGCCTCGTGGGTTGCGTTTGCACCTGTGCCCGCAATTACCTTAATTCTTCCTGAAGCGTGCTTTACAGCAAACTCCACCACCCTGTCGTGCTCTTCAAAGGTAAGGGTTGGAGATTCGCCTGTGGTCCCACAAACGAGAATTGCGTCGGTTCCCTCCGCAATGTGAAAGTCAATTAATCTGCCGAGAGCATCGTAATCAACTTCACCGTCCTTAAATGGTGTTATAAGCGCCACTATTGAGCCTTCAAACATGGGAAACATTTTATAATATTAGCCATGAAGGTTGCGGATTATGTAAATCAAGGGCTGAAGAATCTTGTTGATGATGAGCCGGGGGGATACGAATCATCGGGCAAGTGCACTCAGGGGTGTCACAGCGTAACGGTGTTCCTGAAGAAGCAGGGTGACAAAATTGTGGACTGTAAGTTTAAGGCAACGAAAAGGTGCAAAAAGTTGCTGGCGGTGACCGACTACATGTGTGAACTGGTAAAGAAAAATGGCCAGGTGCCTAAACCCGATGAGATCCTTTCAAACTTTGGAGAAGAAAAGGAAAAGGACAAAATGGAAAACAGGGTTTCAATAGCCCTTACCGCCCTTGAAAGTGCCCTTGCCTGATCTACTGAGGGAGCAGGATTACCTTTCCGAAGTGCTTTGATTCTTCAAGGTAGGTGTGAGCCTCCCCCGCGAACTTGAGGGGAAAGACTCTGTCAATAACCGGCTTTAATTTACCCTTTTCAAAGAGGTTTGCTATCACCCTCAGATCACCCGAGCTCCCCATATAGACTCCCCTCAGGGAAAGTTCCCTCACAAAAAGGTACCTGATGTCAAGGGTTGTTTCACTGCCGGTTGTGGTTCCGAAAAAGACGAGCCTTCCGCCCTTCTTCAAACAGTGGACGCTCCTTTCAAAGGTAGATGACCCCACATGATCAACCACTATGTCAACACCTTCCCTGAAAATCTCCCTGACCCTCGCCACCACATCCTGAGTGTAGTGGTTTATTACCTCATCCGCACCGAGATCCATGCATCTCTTTGCCTTGTCTTCACTCCCTGCGGTAGCTATAACAGTTGCTGAGAAAAGCTTGGCTATTTGAATTGATGCAACGCCGACTCCCGACGAACCTCCCCAGATTAGAACATTCATTCCCGGTTTTATTTCACCCTTATTCACCAGTGCGTTCCACGCTGTCAAGAATGTAAGGGGAAAGCTTGCGGCTTCTTCAAAGCTGAGGGAGTGAGGTTTTTTTATGACATTCCTTGAAGGCACGCTGATATACTCTCCGTAGCCACCTCTGGACCTTAGACCGAGGATGTCGTACTGCCTGCAGTGGTTCTGCCTGCCTGAGAGACATTCCCTGCAGGACCCGCAGGAAATTCCCGGGTCAAGGACCACCTCATCGCCCTCTTTAATCCCTTCAACTGCCTCTCCCACCCTCTCCACAACACCGCTTATATCCGAGCCGAGAATGTGGGGAAGCTCAGGCTTTACAGCAAGGGACCCTTTCCTGACCCATATATCAAGGTGATTAAGGGCTACGGCTTTTACCCTGACTATAACTCCGTCAGGCTTCAAGGGAGGATCGGGAAAGTCAGTTACATAGGAGAGGTTTTCCACACCGCCGAATCCCTTTAAAATAACTGCCCTCATGAGCCCTCCACCGCGTAAATTCCGTCAAGATTTCTTCCCAACTCCCCCCAGTCAAGACCGTATCCGACAAGAAACAGGTTTGGTGTTTTAAATCCCACGAAATCGGGTTTGAAGTCGGTTTTTCTTCTTCCTTCCTTTTCTACGAGGACACATGTCTTCAAAGTCTCGGGACCCTTTCTCATGAGGAAAGAATGGATCTCCTCAATCGTTAGACCGGTATCAAGAATGTCGTCAATGAGCAGGACCTTTTTTCCGGAAATGTCAATTTCAATATCTTTTAAAATCCTTATCCTTCCGGAGCTTTCCATAGATTCGCCGTAGCTTGACACCCACAAGAAGTCCACTATTACGGGAATGTTAAGCTCCCTTATCAGGTCCGCGGTGAATATGAAGGAACCCTTAAGAATGCCGACCGCGTAGAGCTCGTCGGGATAGCCGAATGATTTAAGAATTTCCT
>JALSHX010000195.1 GCA_026982025.1 Aquificaceae bacterium
CTCGGAGACATACCCTTAATCGGGAATCTTTTTAAGAGGAAGCAGGTTTTGAAGGAAAAGAGGGAGTTGATCATATTCATAAAGCCCACTGTGGTGGGAGGCACGGACCTGTAACATGAGCCTTCTTATGGACCTTCTTAAGAAAGTGGGAGAAAAAGAAAAAAAACCTTCGGTGCACCCTTCCGTTACCAAACCACCTTCCAGACCTCACAGGAGGGGGTTTTACCTTCTGGTCGGGGTTGCGATGATTATAGCAGGTATCGGTTCTTACTTCCTCTCAACCTACCTGCTTGAGCAGGTTGCAGTTGATGTTGACTATACAGAGCGGATTTCTGAGATAAAACAGAGGGCACAGGAAAGACAATTAACCGCGGTGCAGGAACAGGAGCAGGAGCAGGAGGAAGAGACTTTAGAAGAAGAGGTTGCGGGAGTTGAAGGTCCATCGGAGGAGGTCGTTCAGGAGGAGCCGATGGAGGAGAAGGAATTGGTGCAGGCAAAGATGTCTCAGGATACCCAAAAGTCAGAGATGCAGAAGATCATAGGTGACATTGAAGAGAAGAAAGAAGTTAAACCAGTAAAGCCCTTCAATCCTTTAGGCGATTATGCCGTTAATATATTTTACGGTGACCACTACTTTAAAAAGGGAGACCTCAAGAAGAGCCTTGAGTTTTACGAGAAGGCTTACTCTCTGAGGAGGAGCAGGAAGGTTGCCAACAACCTTATTGTAATTTATGTGCGCCTCGGTCTACTGACAAAAGCTGAGGATTTAATTAAAAAGGACAATGACGAAAGGCTTTATTACTCTTACTTTCTTGAGGTTTCAAGAAACTTGGGACCCGAGGAGGCTCTTGAAAAAATTGAAAAAATGAAATTCAACGAGAAAAAAGGCTACATCAGTTTTGCAAAGGGATTTATTCTTGAAAAATTAGGAAATGTGAAAGAAGCCCTTGAGAGCTACGAAAAAGCGTACAAGAAAGACCCTTCAAATCCGTACTTTGCATACAACTACGCCCGCCTTCTTGATCTTTCCGGAAATCTTAAAAAGGCCGTGGTGGTTTACAGAATGCTTAACAATCAAAGGCTTGATCCGAATCTAAGATCATCGGTGGAAAAGAGGCTCAGGGAGCTCAGGAGCTTGGGGCTCGGTCAATGAAACACCAGAGGGGACTTACTCTTATTGAACTTGCCATAGTTCTTGTGGTAATAGGGATACTGCTGGGAATCGGTGCGGGATTGATCAGCGTTTTGATTAAAAGACTTAAGTTTAATGAAAGCAGGGAGGTGGTTAACGCAAACGTTGAGGCTGTTATAGGCTACGCTTCAACTCACGGCAGGCTTCCTTCCACACCTTCCGAGGTTCAGGAAACCTTCAGGAGCCTTCAGGATTCTTACGGAAGAACGCTGATGTACATCTTCAGCGGTGACCTTGACGATTCATCAACCGCCATATGCGACGAGCTTGATTCCTTTATAACAATCAGGTTCGGCTGTAAAGACTCGGGTTGCACTACCTACGAACAGGAGGTAAGGAATGTTGCCTTTGTGGTGGTGAGCGGGGACGGTAATTATAACACACAGACTGGAAACTCCTCTCTTGCAAGTGTTTCCACAGCTCCCGTGATAATTTTACGGGCGGATTCCGCAGTTACCGTCAATGTTTACGAATTCGGACTTTCGGGAATTGACGACTACACCACTGATGTTAATCGTCCCGAAAACTACGATGACATAGTGAAGTGGGTTTCTCTAAATGAGCTAAAAGAGGCTTCCGGCTGTCCATCTTTGTCGGTTGCCATAACATCAGCTCCTGACCTCGGCACCGTGGAGGAAGATTCCCCCTTTGATGTTACCCTGAGGGCACAGGGAGGAAGAAATAACAAGTGGGGTGTCCTCTCAGGAGGGACATGTGATATTGGCTCTGCTACTAGAACCTTCGGATCCGGAGGCTGGCTCACCCTTGAGAGGGATACGGGAAGGCTCTCAGGAGTAGCAAACGAAGACGGCGGTTCACCTCCGGGAATTCTCAGCAGTTGCAGTGTTTCCCTTGCTCTATCAAATATCTGCGTCTGTGCAGACCTCAACAACAACAACATCTGTGATACGGGAGAGGCTTCAGATTCCCAGAGCTTCAGCCTTCAGGTCAAAGCAAGACCGGTGGAAATAACAACATCACCTCCTCTACCCGACGCATGGGAAGGCGCCGATTACGGTAATCTCAATGTTGTTATAACTTCCTACGGAGGTAGCGGAA
>JALSHX010000196.1 GCA_026982025.1 Aquificaceae bacterium
TCAAAATCTTCCGGGAAAGGGAGCTGTTCAAGGTCGGAGCCCGATAATTCAACCTTTCCCCCCGCGAGGGCGTGGATCCTGCTCAGCGTCGTTTCCCTCAGCTTCCTTGCCTGAGAGAGCTTCTCTTCCACTTTAAGGAGCTCGACCCTGAGCAAAATAAGGTCCGACAAAAGAGCCTTCCCGTAACGGTACTTTTCTTCAGTAATTTCAATCAGGGACCTGATCTCCTTCTCAATGTCCCTGAGGATCCTCTCCATTTCAAAGGAGTATGAAAATTCCCAGTAAAGGATTTTGAGCCTCTTTTCAAGCTCTTTGATGAAGCTTTCCTTTGAGAATTCAATCTCAAAGGACTTTTCTTTGAAGATGGTTGATGACTTGTTCCTCTTTGCAGGAAGAGGGTACTTCTGAGACACAAAGAGCACAAAACCGCTCATAGGGTTTTCCTTTCTCGGAAGAAATCTTGTAGTTTCAACATTGTTCAAAGACAAGCTAATAACTGGATTGGGGAGGGACTTTGCGAAGTTTGATCTAAAGAGGTATGACTTTTTTATGTTTTCATAGGACTTTATTTTCGGATTGTTCCTGTATGCGAATTCAATTAATTTGTTAAGTTCCGATGCAAAACTTCCAAAAGATAGCATCAATAAAAAGTAGATCAGAGTAGCTCTCATCGCCTTAAATGTTATTGATTAGACGATGTTAATTCAAGATTTATATTCCCCGTTAAATTAACGTAATTTTATAATTACATATTGTGGAAGATATTGCACTCTTCCTGATCGGATATCTTATCGGAAGCATCCTTTTTGGTGAAATCCTTTCAAGGTCTAAAGGAGTAAACATAAGGGAAGTTGGAAGCGGAAATGTCGGAGCCACCAACGTGGCGAGGGCTCTGGGGAAAAAGTACGGTCTAATTGTCTTCCTTCTTGACATGCTGAAAGGGTTCATACCCGTTTTAATTGCCGGTCTCTGGACCGGATGGGGTTCCTGGGGCGTTGCCTTTGCGGGAACGGGGGCCGTCTCGGGTCACATGTTTTCTTTATTTTCCCGCTTCAGGGGAGGGAAGGGAGTTGCTACCGCAATGGGAGTAGTTCTCGCAATTTCCTGGAAGATGGCTCTTCTTTTAATTGTGGTATGGGGAACTGTTCTGGCTATTACGAGGTACGTTTCCGTTGCGTCAACCATCTCTGCGGTCTCCGCGCTGGTCCTTTTTGTAATTGCAGATTATCCTCCGCCCCTGATCACTATGGCCCTTATAGTAAGCGTGCTAATTGTTTTTAAACACAGGTCCAACTTTCAAAGGTTAATTTCTGGATATGAGCCGAAAATTTAATACATGAGCAAAAACCTCAGAAGAATTGCCTCAATCTATCTGTGGGGGTTTGTGATATATCAAATTCTCCCCATCAAAGTTATACCTTATACCAACTACGCACCCAAAGAACTTTATCCCGTACCGGTTATTTACAGGTATAACTTTGCATACGATGTTAAGACTTCCTTTTCCAACCACGCAGGAAGTATTAAAAACCTCCTTTCCGCTATGAAGAGAAAGGACTTTGACATTGCTTTCGGTGACTTCCCCGAAGGGATAAAGGAAAAGCTCTTCCCCACTCCAGAAGAGAAGGGATGCAGGGTGATGAGAAACACGGACATCTCCCTTCTTTCAAGCGCGGTTCACCTCCTCTTTGAAGTCATCCCCAAGCTTGCGGTGGGAAAGGAGGTCTCCGACCTTCTTTCCTTTAAACAGATTAAGAGTCCTTCAAAGTGCTACCTCGTTGCTCACGATGACAGGATTCTTTTCACAGCTTTCTTCGGGCTTGACTTCCCCCCTTACGATTACATACTCGGGAATAGAAGGAATATATACTTTTCAAGGGAATTACTTATAAGAGATCTTTATTCGGAGGACTTTATAAAGGGCTCAGTGGTCGCCTTCGGCAATCCCAAGTTTAAAGTTTTTGCTTACTCGGAAAGGAGCTTTTACTTGCCCGGAGAGGAAACGAGGTATCCCTTCAGGTATGTTGTGGAAACTAATCTGAAAAATCCCCTAGTAGTCCTCTACAAGGACAAAACGGTTCTCGGATACTACAATCAGAGAAGACTAAACCTGAGCTTCAACAGAAGGGGTAGTTATTCCGTTCACATATTAACCTACAAGTTTAAAATTTACATCTTTTACTTCGGTATAAGGACCGTAGCCTTAGTCAGTCCAATTAAGCTGTTATAAAATAAAAAG
>JALSHX010000197.1 GCA_026982025.1 Aquificaceae bacterium
CCCTTACCATGAGGGGTGTGTCTTCCTCATTTGCGGTAGTTACAGGGCATGAGGCTGTGGGAAAGATAAAGCCTGTGGACTGGAAAGTCTTCGGCGGGATTGACACCCTCGTTATACTCATGGGAGTTAAAAACCGCAGGCACATAGCCCGGAGCCTAATTTATGCCGGGAGAAGTCCTTCTGAGCCCGTTGCCTTTATTGAAAGGGGAACAACCGAAGGTCAGAGGATTGTTTTCTCAACCCTCAGAGAAGTTGCCGGCGATCCTCCTCCCGTTGAACCTCCAGCGGTAATGGTTGTGGGTGAGGTGGTTCGCGTTGGTCAAAAGTTAGCAGAAAGTGTTGCGGAGGTGATCAGGGCTGATGCAGGAATTGATAAAGGAAGTTCAAAGTGACATACCGTTAACTTCCAGACCCTTTCTTTACCTTGCCCGGAAAACGGGGATGTCGGAGGAGGAGGCGATCTCATCAATGGAGCTACTTATAAAGGAAGGGAGGGTTCGCCACTTCGGTCCAATCTTCAGTGCACCCTCCTTCGGGTATGAAACTGCACTCGTTGCATTCAGGGTCAGCGGAGACCCTTCCCTCTGTGCGGAGTTTGTAAACACCTATCCGGGGGTTAGCCACAACTACGAGAGAGAGGGTCCATACAATCTCTGGTTCACAGTTGCGGTTCCTCCCGACAGCTCTCTGAAACTGAAGGGAGTCGTTGAGAGGATGGCAAGGAGGTGCGGAGTAAAGGATTACCTTATTTTGAGGGCTGTAAAAACATTCAAGCTGAGAGTTGACCTTTCCTTCACCCATGTTCTTGAGAAAGTACCCGTTAAGAACGATACAGTGATAAAGAGGGTGGAAAAACCCGCTTTTAGAAAGATTGACCCTTTAATCAGGGAAACGGTGAGGGTTTCTCAGGAATGCCTCAGTCCCGTACGCGAACCCTTTGGGGAGGTTGCAGACCGCCTCCGCCTCAGCCAGAGGGGTCTTCTCTCAATTCTCCGGAACCTTAAAAGAACAGGTCATCTCAGGAAGTTCACGGCAGTTTTTAACCACAGAAAGGAAGGTTTCAGAGCAAACATCCTTACCGTCTGGCGCGTTCCCGCGGGCAGGGTAAACGAGTTTGGAAAGCTACTTTCGTCCTTCAGGTGCGTCTCTCACTGCTACGAGCGAATTGCAGACGGGAGAAGTGACTGGCATTACAACCTCTTTGCAATGGTTCACGCAAGGACCCATGACGATGCTCGGATTTTCGTTGATCACATTAGGGCAACGGCGGGAGTGGATGATGTCCTTTTGCTGGGCTCCCGAAGGGAGTTCCTCAAGAGACGATTAAAGTTATTTACGGAGGATTTTTATGAATGGGAAAGAAGAGGGTGTTGAGTTGATTCACACGAGGGACAGGATTATTAGCTCTGCGCTGAAGCTCTTTTCCCGCAAAGGCTTCAGGGGCACCACCATAAAGGACATCGCTCAGGATGTGGGACTGACGGAGGGAGCAATATACAGGCACTTTGAGAGCAAGGAAGACCTCATTGAAAAGATAACGGAGATGATCGTTGATGAGATAGACCTCCTCCTTTCGGAGGAGGTGATGAGTAAAAAGAACTTTGTAGAAAGAATTGAAGCCCTCGTTGAATCCCTCTCCTGCTATGCCTTCAACAATCCCGACCACTTTCGCTTTCTCACCCTTTACCACCTTCTCAGGGAGGACCTGCTGGTATCGGGAGCGGACCTTCCCGGAAAAAGGATCCTGGACATGCTCAGGGATGCTTACAGGAAGGGAGAGCTTGACGTTCAGCCCGAGGTGGCTCTTGGAATCATTACGGGAACCGTAAACAGGGTCTTTCTCCTTGAGGAGGTGGGGCTATCCGAACGGGATAGGGAGGAGCTTATAGAGGAGATGAAAAGGGTAATCCTGAGGGCTTTGAACCTCTCCGAATGATCTATAATCAAAGTGCCATGAACATGGTTCGCCTTCAGCTGATTTATCCGGAGGACCTCGTGAAAGAACCCATTCTATGTATGGTTTGCAAGAACTTCAATGTTATCCTCAACATCAGGACCGCAAAGGTGACCAGAGACACGGGGATCCTCAGCGTTGAAATAGACGGAGATTCCGAGGAAATAGAGAGAGCCATCAAGTTCATAGAAGAAAAGGGCGTCCGCGTCCAGCCCATTGAGGGGCAGGTTTTTATGGAATGAGTATTCTGCTCATGTGATCAACTATCTCA
>JALSHX010000198.1 GCA_026982025.1 Aquificaceae bacterium
GGAATGTATCCGAAATGGTCCTGAATTTCGTGAAGGCACAGGAGCACAGCCTGTTCTTTTCTCGGAAAGTAATTTATGTGATTATCAAGCTTCTCAGCCAGCTCCTTGTCAAACATGGTTATAAATTTTACATGAGTTTTATACTTTCAAAAAGAACATCAATGACCCTGTTCATATCCTCTTCCGAAATAACGAGGGGCATCATCAAAACCATAACATCACCGAGAGGTCTCATAAAAACTCCCCTCTCCCAACACCTTCTTGCCACCCTAAAGCCAGCCCTTTCACCGTAAGGAAAGGGCTCTCCCCTTTTTTTGTCTTTGACCAGCTCTATGCCCGCCATAAAGCCGAGCTGTCTAACATCCCCCACGTGCTCAAGATCCCGGAACTCCTTAAGCCTTTCTGTTAGTAGCTCAATCTTTGCTTTCAGTTTCTCAAGGGTTTCCTCCTCCTCAAAAACCTCAAGGTTCGCAAGAGCAACAGAGCAGGCGAGGTTGTTTCCAGTGTAGGTGTGCCCGTGGTAAAAGTGCTTTGCCTCTCCGAACTCCCCCAGGAACGCCTCAAAGACTTCATCGGTGGTCATGGTAACTGCAAGGGGGAGATAGCCTCCCGTTAGTCCCTTCCCCAGACACATAAAGTCGGGAGTAACCCCCTCCTGCTCGCAGTAAAACATTGTTCCCGTCCTCCCGAAGCCCGTAGCCACCTCGTCCAGTATGAGAAGAACTTCGTGTTTTCTGGTAAGCTCCCTTACTTCTTTCGTAAAACCCTTCGGGTAGGGGAGCATACCCGCGGCAGCCTGAATACCGCTCTCAAGAACAACCGCCACAACGTCCCTTCGTGCCCTGAGAAGCTCCTGAAGTCTCATAACAAGGTCAGCAAGACAGGTTTGAGAAAGCTCTCCGAACTCCTTTTTGCAGTAAAGGTATGGTGAAGGCAGGCGAATGGTCTCAAAGAGAAGGTCCCTGTATGTCCCGTGAAAGAGGTCTATACCCCCTACGCTAACAGCTCCTATGGTGTCTCCGTGGTAGGCTTCCGAGAGGGTGATGAAGACCCTCCTCTCCTCTCCCCTGTTCCTCCAGTAGTGGTAAGCCATTTTAAGGGCAATCTCAACAGCTTCCGCACCGTCTTCCGAGTAAAAAACCTTTGTTAGCCCTTGTGGTGCAATCTCTGTTAATTTCTTTGCCAGCAGTATAGCTGGAACATTTGAACTTCCGAGGGTCGTTGTGTGGGCAACCTTTTTGAGCTGTTCCTCTATGGCTCTATTCAGTTTGGGATGGTTGTGTCCGTGGACGTTGCACCAGAGGGAGGAAATAGCGTCAATATACTTTTTGCCGTTGATGTCCCAGAGATACACACCCTCGCCCTTTTCAAAGATTAAGTTTTCCTCTTCCCTGTAGACCTTCATCTGAGTGAAGGGATGCCAGAAGTGCTCCTTGTCCCACCTTTCCAGTGCCCCGGGGTCTATGTTCATGGGAGGTAATTTTACTGAAATCGATCCGTGATTGAAGAATTAATCAAGTTTAGCTATACGGATACTGGTGAACAGACCAGTGAAGGAATATGATTTGGTAGCGAGAATCTCAGGATTTAGCCTTCTTCTTCCCGAACATACTTTGGTTAGCTTAATCGCCTATGTGAATAGCCGTGACAGAGTCCATCGTTGCCACGTGGAGCTTGAGCCACGGAACGAAGACCTCTTCAAGGAATTTGATAACCTCCTGAGGGTCTTTTGATTCCTTCCACCTTTCGTGTATTCTTGCAACTTCCTTTCGCATCATGTCGTGCTCCTGCTTGTGCATTGGATAGGCAAAGAATTCCGCCTCCCTCATGAGGGCTTCTTCCGTTGAAAAGTGCTCTTCCACATCCTGAAGGAACTCGTCCATAAGGGAATCAGCCCTTTCACGATCTCCCTCCTTGAGGGCATCGTAAAGCTTGTTCAGAAGCTCAATTTCGTCTTCGTGAATTGCGTTCATAAACATGTTTGAGACCTTCTGAATCTCCTTTACGTCAACTAACATTTGCTTACCTCCTTAGGAAAAAATATACAACAGCCAAAGTAAACAAATGATTACAATCATGAAGCAGTCAAACCACTCTAAGAGTCAGGTCTCCCGCAAGAACCATTCTGCGACCTTCGGATGTTTCAAGAATAAGGGACCCGTCTTCTCCAACATCCCTGAAGATTCCTGTTACCAACTCCTTTTCATCGGTTATAACCA
>JALSHX010000199.1 GCA_026982025.1 Aquificaceae bacterium
GCTGGGGAAAGTAAAGAACATTGGAACCGATAATGATTAGCCAGAAGGATAGCTTCCCGAGACCTTCGGGGTACATTTTGCCGGTGACCTTGGGCCACCAGTAGAAAAACCCAGCGAAAGCTGACAGGGTCACCGCCATGCCGAGGACATAGTGAAAGTGACCCACGACGAAGTATGAGTCGTGAACAGCTACATCAAAAGCCGGAAGTCCGAGGGGAATTCCCGTCAGTCCTCCTATAAGAAACATCAGGATAGCTCCGAGGGCGTAAAGCATGGGCGTTCTGTAAACTATTGCGGACCTGTATAGGGTTGCGACCCAGTTGAAGATCTTTATTCCTGTGGGAACGGCTATAAGAAGGGTTGTATAAGACATCAGAATCTTGACCCAGTCGGGTATTCCGGAGACGAACATGTGGTGAGTCCAGACTATAAAGCCAACCACCGCTATAGCCCAGATGGCTATTGCCATTGACCTGTATCCGAAAATTGGCTTTCTTGCAAAGGCGGAAACAACCTCGGAGATTATTCCGAAAGCGGGAAGAACCATCACATAAACAGCGGGGTGAGAGTAAAACCAGAATAGGTTTTGATACAGTATCGGGTCTCCTCCCTTTGTTGGATCAAAGAAGCTCGTCTGGAGATATGTGTCAAGGAAGAGCATTGTCACCGCACCGGCAACAGAAGGCACTCCGAGGAGCTGAATAACGTTTGCAGCTATAACACCGTGTATAAATAGGTTGAGGTTAAAGAATCCAATTCCCGGAACCCTCATCCTTATAACGGTGGTTATAAAGTTTACCGCACCCGCAATGGAGGCAAATCCCGTCATGTGCCATATAAAGACAAAGAGAGCGGTCGTTCCGGCAAAACCCACACCCTCCTTAGCGGCAAGAGGAGGATAACCGGTCCACATGGTCATGATCTGATTACCGGGTATAAAAGTCAGAAGGGCAATTACGCTCGCTGCGAAAAACATCCAGTATCCGAGAGCGTTTAATCTTGGAAAGGCAACATCCCTTGCACCTATCATGAGAGGAATAAGGAAGTTGGCAAAAGAAGCCCAGACTCCTATTGCCCACCAGAGGAGGATCACCGCTCCGTGAACAGTGAGGAACCAGTTGTAGGTTTCCGGCTTGAGGTACTGAGCACCGGGAGAGAACAGCTCCATCCTCATACCCAGAGCCATGAGTCCCGCAACAATGAAGAAAATGGTTGAGGTAACTCCGTACATTATCCCGATCTTCTTGTGATCGGTGGTAAAAATCCACTCCCAGATAGATGCAGAGAACCAAGGCTTCTCAAGGGTCGCCTCTCTCATCTCACAACCTCCTGAGCAATTTTAAAATCACCGCCATCAGCGGTTGCTTCTCCTTTTAACCACTTTTCAAATTCCTCCTTGGAAACCACCTTGAGCTTCGCAAACATCCTTGAGTGCCACTGACCGCAGTACTCCCTGCAGAAAACCCAGTACTCACCCTCTTTGTTTATCTGGAACCATGTCACCGTCGTCCTTCCCGGGACCATATCCTGAGTAACGCCAGCAGGCTGAACATAAAAGGAATGAAGAACGTCCTGAGATGTAAGCACCGCCTTTATGGGCACCCCTGCAGGTATATAAACATACTGCTGAAATACACCGTCAACACCGTAGCACTCCTCGGGCTTGCATTTCTTCTCCTCCGTGTCCCTGATTGCTGATGCAACAACCATCTTGCCGTTGGGATACTGAAACATCCATCCCCAGGCAAAGGCGGTGACTTTAAGCTCCATAGCGTTCTCGGGAGGCTTTCTCATCTGGGTGAAGAGGGCAAATCCGTGGGTGGCGAGGTAGAGAACTATGATAAGGGGAACTATCGTCCACAAAGCTTCAAGCCCCCAGTGCCCTTCGTGCTCCTGATCTCCAACTTCATTTTCTCCCTCCCTGAACCTGTACCTGAACATGAAGTAAAGGGAAGGAATTGCAACGATGGCGTAGATGATAACCGTTAAAACAAGCCAGATTTTGTAAATTAGCTCCCAGAGGTCGTAGGGTCTCGCAATGACCTCCGATTCACCTGCAAGAGCAAGACCTGAAATAGCAAGAATTCCGAGAAAGAACCTCATTCCCGAGCACCTCCTGAGTTATATCTTTAATCCGCCCACCAGATAGGCGGTGCTTGCAACAAGGAGCCACATAACATCAACAAAGTGCCAGTATGCACTTGTTG
>JALSHX010000200.1 GCA_026982025.1 Aquificaceae bacterium
GCCCCTTTTACTGAAGCTTTACGAAAAGGCTAAAATCAAACCCGATGCCTACTTTATAGACGGACAGGGGATTGCACATCCAAGGGGATGCGGAATAGCATCTCACTTCGGTGTAGAGACGGGAGAAGTATCCGTCGGAGTTGCAAAAAGCAGACTTTTCGGATACTTTAAGGAGCCGGGACCAAAAAGGGGAAGCATCTCTCCCCTGACATACAAAAAGGATGTCGTGGGAGCGGTGCTCAGAACAAAGGACAATACAGCACCTGTCTTTGTGTCGGTGGGACACAGGATCAGCCTTGATAGTGCTGTGGACCTCGTTCTTGAGACCTCAAGGTTCAGAATACCGGAACCCACAAGGCTTGCCCACAATCTCCTCCAGTCCGTGAGGAAGGGGAGGCTTTTCTGATTTGAATCAGAGATGATTATTAAGTATATTAGAATATATTAATAAACTAAAGGAGGTTCAGGGATGCTGTTAAACGCTGAAGTAAGAGCACAGCTCAAGGACATTTTTGAAAAAGAGTTCAGGGAACCAGTGACGATAAAGCTTTTCTCTCAGGCAATCGGTTGTGAAACCTGCCAAACTGTAGAATCACTCATTGAGGAACTAAGGTCCGCTGTTGGAGAAGATAAGATCAGGTACGAACTTTACACACCTGTCATTGATAAAGAGGTTGCCGAGAGATACGGAATTGATAGGATACCCACCATAGTTATTGAAGGAGACAAAGACTACGGAATACGTTATATCGGTCTTCCCGCAGGACTGGAATTCAGCACCCTTGTTCAGGGAATAATTCAGGTCTCCAAGAGAGAACCAAAGCTCTCTCCTCAAACCATTGAACATCTCAAGGATATTGACACTCCCATTGAGCTTATGGTTTTTGTAACCACCTCTTGCGGTTACTGTCCCTCCGCCGCAATTACCGCCTACAACTTTGCCCTTGCAAGCGATTACATTACCGCCAAGGTGATAGACGCCTCGGAGAATCCCGATCTTGCAGAGAGGTTTCAGGTGGTAGGAGTGCCAAAAATCGTTATTAATGAAGGTGCGGTTGAGTTCGTGGGCGCACAACCTGAAAATGCATTTCTGGGCTATATAGTTTCAGCTTACGAGAAGATCAAGAAAGAGGCTACCGCCTCAAAATAGTGACTCAAGAAGTTCAAGGTTTCTAAGGGCTCTCATTGCAGAGCCCTCCCTCCTTATCCCCTTCAGAAAGTCAGACACCATCTCTCCCAGTTTATCTCCCTCTTTTCTCCGGGTTAACTTTCCGTTGACGGTAATTGATTCGGTCAAGAAATCTAATATTACCTCCCCTTCCTCTGTTTGAACCTTCCACATTCTCTTTACATCTCCTGTATACTCCCAGGCGGCACTGAGCTTGAATGGAATTCCTCCTGCCTTTCCCTCAAGCTCCCACACTTCGCCAGATGAAGAGGAGTAAAGCTCCAAATTGCCGAAGAGGTACTGAAGGACGTAAAGGTCGTGCCAGGCAAGATCCCAGAGGGGATTTATGTAACCCTTTCCCTTATTGAGGCGCTCAATAATTATGGAGGTTGGTCTTATTTTTTTAGGAAAATTTTTAACCGGATGTGAGTAAAGCTCTATTTCGGAAACCTCAAGGAATGGGGAGTCAGAAATTTTCTTGAACTCCTCGCTGGTCGTTGCAGGAGGCTTCTCAAGTAAAACCGGAATGTTTTTTGAGAGAAATTCTCCCGCAACGCTCACATGGTCCTCGGGATTAACGGCAACTATTACCCTTGAGACCTCCTCCCTAACATCACCAAAATGACAGTAAAAGGGACAAACCTCACAAAGGTCGGTCTTTGAGGGATCAAGGTCACATAGAACGGGCACTATACCTGACTCCTGGAGTTTCTTGAGGTACTTTGAACCCATGTTTCCGAGACCTATGAGCAGGACGTGCATCTTCTCATCCTAAGTGCCGGAGGCGGGAGTCGAACCCGCACGCCCTCGCGGGCAGAGGATTTTGAATCCCCCGCGTCTGCCAGTTCCGCCACTCCGGCTTACCCTCTAAATTATATTCTAATATTCTGATGACCTCTTCCAGAGGAGATAATATTGAGATTGAATTTTAATTTTTATTTATGCTACAATAGGGGTGGAATGAGGTGCTTCATAACACTTCTCTTATGTGCCCTGTGCATAACGACTTTTTCCCTTGAGAGGGACTTT
>JALSHX010000201.1 GCA_026982025.1 Aquificaceae bacterium
AGTGCTCGGAGCCACTGTAAAAGTGGCCAGAAACGACAGAATTACCCCCGAGGAAGTTAAGGATATGGGTGTCGGTGGAATAGTAATTTCCCCCGGTCCATGCACTCCTGCTCAAGCGGGAGTTTCTGTTGATGTTATTAAGCTGTATTACAATGAAATACCGATTCTCGGAGTTTGCCTCGGACACCAATCCATAGGATACGCTTTTGGAACAAAAATCGTCAGAGCAAAGAGGCTTATGCACGGGAAAACTTCTGAAATATCACATTCGGGAAAGGGAATTTTTAAGGGTATTCCTTCGCCTTTTACCGCGGTCAGATACCACTCCCTCGTTATTGATGAGAAGACTCTTCCGCCCTTTTTAGAAGTCACCGCAAAGTCCGATGACGGCGAGATTATGGGGATTCAGCATGAGAGTTATCCTCTTTTCGGGGTCCAGTTTCACCCCGAGTCGGTTCTGTCCGATCATGGACTTGACATTTTGAAGAATTTTCTTGCCCTAATTTGAACTTTTCAATAGGGTAAATTTCAAAAACTTCCCTGTGTGATGTCAGTCCGAGTGCTTCACGGTATATGATTAAATTTTTTCTTACCGAAAATGCTTCGTCTTTTATGCGGTTAAACCTTTTTCTGAGGGATAGAGCAAGCCTCATGGATAACAGCGGAATTGAACCCGAACGTCTTATCCTTTTGTTGATGTATGCGAAAGATATTAAAATTCTTTCGAGCTCTAAAATAAGTTTTTCAAGCTTTTCACCGTATCCACCGCCAACGGAGGCAATTTCCCTCAGGATTTCATTGTCAAGGGCTTCTTTTTCCATCTAAGGGAGAAATATAAGGACTATCATAGCTCTTATCAATATATTTACTTAACATACCCTTCTAATGAATAAGAAGAAGATCATCAGTCCAATTAATAATAGAAAGGACCGCCTTCCTCCCGGTCAGCACTGGATTCAGTATCCTCTTGTTTACGATATTGTTGAAAGGCTACCACATTTTGATATTGAGAAATACAGATTTAAGGTATGGGGTGAGGTTGGGCAGGAGATTGAGCTGACCTATCAGGAAATTCTGAATCTTCCCTCCGTTGAACTGACCGCTGACTTCCATTGCGTTACCAGATGGAGTGTAAAAGAGATAATCTGGGAGGGAGTTCAGACAAAGGTAATTCTGGATATGGTCAAGCCAAATCCAGATGCAAAATTTGTATATGTGTATTGCCTTGAGGGTTACACTACCAACCTCCCCCTTGAATACTTTGCAAAGGAGGATTCAATTCTCGCCTACAAGATGTTCGGTGAGACCATACCGAGGGAACACGGATACCCTCTCAGGCTGGTGGTTCCTCAGCTTTATGCCTGGAAGAGCGCCAAGTATGTTTGGGGTATAGAGATTAGAAAAGACGATAAGCCGGGATATTGGGAGGAAAGGGGTTATCACATGCTCGGCGAACCTTGGAAGGAACAGAGGTTCTGGGGAGATTGATATAATCCTCTTATGCTGATCACCTTTGAGGGAATAGACGGAGCGGGAAAGACTACAATTGCCCGAATGACCTTGAACTTTCTGAAGCAAAAAGGTGTTGATGCGGTTTTGTTCAGGGAACCCGGCGGTACAAAGGTAGGTGAGATTATCAGGGAGGTGCTTCTTAATTTAGATGTTGATCCTCTCCTTGAGCTCCTTCTGTTTGAGGCTTCAAGGAGGAGTCTTGTGGTTGAGAAGATTATTCCCAGCCTCAGGGAGGGTAAGACCGTAATACTGGACAGGTTCTGTGATTCAACGCTTGCGTACCAGGGTTTTGGAAGGGGAATTGAACTCAGTTTCGTTCGGAAGCTGAATTATGTAACCACTCAAGGACTTGAACCGGACCTTACCTTTCTCCTTGACCTTGACCCCCTTAAGGCGATAGAGAGGGTCAGGGAAAAAACGCGCTTTGAAAACCTTGAGTTTCTAAAAAAGGTAAGGGAAGGATTTTTGAAAATAGCATCCGAGGAGAAGAGAATAATTCTGATAGACGCGGATAGACCCATTGAGTATGTGTTTAACGATGTTAGGGAGAGGATTGAGGAATCAATTAAATAGAAAGGCTCGCCCTGGCGGGCGAGCAAAAAACTCTTGGGGAGGGAGGGGGAGGGAGTTTCTCACTCCCGGCCTCTTTTCAACCTGTAAAGTCAATTTACAATA
>JALSHX010000202.1 GCA_026982025.1 Aquificaceae bacterium
TGACAGGAAGAACATGTTTGTTTGAAGAGTTCCCTGCCCTCGGAGGCGTACTTGGGGTCCATGATAATTCTCTTTGCTTCCTCCGGAAGTTCATAGGTATCGTGAGGGGCAAAGGGATTATAAACCCAGATTATCAGGAAAAATCCCACCGTCACCACCACGAAGAAGATGGTCTTTGCCATTGCCCAGGCACTCATACCTGACCTCCTCTTGCTTTGTGCCATCCCCACTCAAGGAAGGATATAACGGGGAGTGAAAGGAAAAACAGGAAAACAAGGAGTGTAAAGAACATTCCCAGCTTCGCATTCGCGGGAGTGGGAGCCATCGTACCGAGCACCGTAAGTGCCATGGATGATATGAGGAAAACCACGAATACTATGAAAAAGAGAGGCCTTCTCCTTGCACTCTTGATCGGCGAAAAGTCAAGGAATGGCAGGAGAAGTAAAAGAACGAGAATGAGGTTAAAGGCTATAAATCCCCAGAACTTGCTCGGAATGGACCTGAATACTTCGTAAAAACCCAGAAGATACCACTCGGGAGCAATGTGGGGCGGAGTTTTGAGGGGGTCCGCGGGCTCAAAGTTGTCCGCTGGAAGGAAGTGGCCCATGTAAAAGAATACGAAGAAGAAAAATATTGCAAGATACCACATTGCGTAAGCGCCTTCCTTGAGGGTTACATAAGGGTGGAAGGGAACCACCTTTTCGGGTTCGTTGTTTTTGTCAATCTCATAGCCGTCAGGGTTTGATATGCCCGCTGCTCTAACGAGAAAGAGGTGAATTCCCACGAGGGCGAGGAGTATCAGGGGAAGAAACAGAACATGAAGACCGAAAAATCTTCCGAGGGCGAGATCCTCAAGCTTGTACCCGCCCTTCATCCAGACGGATATGGTTTCTCCTATGGCTCCGAAAAATCCCTTAAGTACGGGGGCATCCGCAAGGGAGGCTGGGATCTCGGTAGTGACCACCGTTCCCCAGTATGAGAGCTGACCCCACGGAAGGAGGTAGCCCGTAAGGGCGGTGGTAAGAAGAACAAAGTAGATGACCCATCCGATTATCCAGACGAGCTCCCTCGGTTTTTTATAGGCGTTGTAGTAAATTCCCGTAAACATGTGGAGGTAAACTATGGCAAGAAAGAAGTTGGCACCCGCCGCGTGGATGTTTCTGAAAAGCCAGCCGAAGTTAACCTCTTTCATTATCGTGTAATTGACGCTGTCAAAGGCATAGGCTATTACCGGCTTGTAGTACATTATGAGGATTATTCCGGAGATGATCTGGAGAGCAAAGGTGCTTAGGGCGAGGATTCCGAAAACATAAGGGAAGGTCAGGTTCTTGGGAACCTTGTAATCAACCATCTGGGTCCTGTGAATCTCCCTGATTCCCGTCCTCTCATCAATCCAGTTAAGGACTTTCCCGAACATCTCAGAACCTCCTCAAACTGTATCCTCAACAAATCCCGCTTCACCCACGATCAGCTTGCCTCCATCCACCTTTTGAGGGGGAACAAAGAGTGGTCTGGGAGGCGGTCCGCCTATGTTGTCCCCCCAGGGTGTGTAAAGACCACCGTGGCACGGGCAGTGGAGGTAGGGAGCCTTAACAGATTCCGATCCTTCAGGTTTCCAGAGGGGAATGCATCCGAGGTGTGTGCAAACCCCGATCAGAGCGAAAACCCTGTGTTCCTTCAGGAGATCGTAGTTGAGCTTGCCCGTCTTATTGGTTGAATCCTTCTTAACATCGTACTTGTACTTTTCCTCAAGGTCCTTTGGCAGATTGAGAACAAATAGGGGTTTTCCCTTCCATGAAGTTACCCTAATACCCAGCTCCGGGACCTTTGAGATGTCAATCTCCACCCTTGCCTCCGTGGAGGACGCAGAGCTCGGTGCGAGAGTCTTCAAAACCGGGTATAGAACTCCGAGTGCTCCCAGTGCTCCGAGACCTCCGAGGGAAATGCTGAGGAAGTCCCTTCTTGAAGCTTCCATGGTGATTTCACCTCCTGATCAGAGTATTTTAGCACATTCTTATATCCTTATTTTTTTTATTCTTATCTTCTGATCACCACCGAACCTTCCGAGACAACCCTTCCCTTCAAAATCCGCCCCGTGTTAAGGGATTTTACGCGTATCACCTCACCGTAAAAGCCTCTCTCAAGAGCCTCTCCGGGAAAAG
>JALSHX010000203.1 GCA_026982025.1 Aquificaceae bacterium
GGATCTTTGGAGCCTTCTGAACATTTCATACAACAAGTTTATAAGGACCACCGATCCCGAGCACATTGAGTTCGTAAAGGAAGTTGTTTCAAAGAGCTACGAGAAAGGAGACATATACCTCGGAGAGTACGAGGGTTGGTACTGCGTGGGCTGTGAGGAGTTCAAGCCCCAGTCGGAGCTTGAAGGGGGAAACATCTGTCCACTGCACAAAAAACCATGCGAATACATTAAGGAGCCCTCCTACTTCTTCAGACTTTCAAAGTATCAGGATAAGTTAGTGCGGATTTTCTCCGGAGATGAGTCCCCTATCATGCCTCCCTTTAGAAGAAACGAGATCATTTCGTTCATCAATCAAGGCTTGAAGGATCTATCCATAACGAGACCGAGAGCAAGAGTAAAGTGGGGAATTCCCACACCCTTTGACCCGGACCACACCGTTTATGTTTGGTTTGACGCCCTCTTTAACTACCTCTCCGCCCTCGGAGACGAAAGGGACAAATTCTGGCCCGCAGATGTGCACATTGTAGGCAAAGATATTCTTAGATTTCACACAGTTTACTGGTTTCCCTTCCTCATTTCGGTGGGCTACCCCCTTCCCCTGATGGTTTTTGCCCACGGATGGTGGACAGTTGAAGGTCAAAAAATGTCAAAAACCCTCGGAAATGTGGTGGAGCCCCGGGAAGTTGCAAAGGAGCACGGAGTTGACGAGCTCAGGTACTTCCTCCTTAGAGAGGTTCCTTTCGGTCAGGACGGGGACTTCTCCAGGGAGGCAATCATCAACAGAATAAACGGTGAACTTGCCAATGAGGTGGGTAACCTTCTGAGCAGGGTGGTGTCAATGATCAGAAAATACATGAGTCATGGCGTTTCAGGTGTACCCGATGATGAGTATGTGGCAATTGCTGAAGAAACAATAAAAAATTACCATCAAGCCATGACTTCCCTCTCTTTCAACAAGGCAATTGAAATTACCCTTTCTCTAAGCTCCTTCTTGAACAGGTTTGTGGACAGGAAAGCGCCCTGGGACCTTGCAAAGAGGGAAGACGCTTGCCTGAACAATGTTCTCTACACCCTTGCCGACGGCATAACCCTCATAAGCCTTCTGCTGTTACCCTTTATGCCCCAAAAAATGGAGTCTGCCCTGAAGATGCTCCGAATCCCGAACCTGCCTAAAGAGATAAAGCCACGCCTTTTTGAAAGTTACAACCCCGGAGAAAGAACCATACTCTTTCCCAGAAGGTAAGCCTGCCTCTTTTGACTTTACCCTTGAGGACGAGCCACAGGGTCGGACCTTCAAGTTCAACAACTTTCATAGCTAAATGATCCCTCCCTTAATAAGATATGTTAAGTGAAAATTTCACAATAAAATTAGTTTATGGGCAGAAAAGTTATCTCCTATATTCTCGTAGGTCTCGTACTCGTGGCTTTTTACCACCTCATAGGTTATCAGTTCAGCAAAATGGGTATTACGGGCGAGGTCCTTGAGAGGGAAAGGAAATCGGCGGAAGCGTCCCAGAAGGGAGTGCCGTGCAAAGTTCTCAGGGTTTACGACGGAGACACTTTTAAATGCAGACTTGAAAACGGAGAGAAGGTCCGCGTCCGCCTCATCGGGATTGATACTCCTGAAAGCAGGAGGAACAAAAAGCTGATGAGAGAAGCAAGGAGAATGGGAATTAGTGCCTCCGAAATCATAAGAATGGGAAAGGAAGCCTCAAGTTTTACAAAGAAACTGATACCCCCGGGAACGGTTGTCTATCTTGAAACGGATGTTCAGGTGCACGACAGGTACGGAAGACTACTCGCCTACGTTTATCTCCCCGACGGAAGAATGCTCAACGAAGTTCTCCTCCTTGAAGGATACGCCCGAATATACACCTTTCCCCCTAATGTTAAATATGTTGAGAGGTTCAGAGCTGCTCAGGAGAGGGCAAGGGAGCTGGGTAAAGGTTTCTGGAGTGAGGAATTTTAATGCCTCTCTTCCCAGCGTTTGTAAACCTAAAGGACAAAAGAGTTCTTATAGTGGGCGGGGGACCGGTTGCAGAGAGAAAGGCCAAAGTGCTCCTTGAATTTACCCGAAACATAACCATCATTTCACCCAGGATTACCGGTGGATTACTAGCTCTCGT
>JALSHX010000204.1 GCA_026982025.1 Aquificaceae bacterium
AATTGCAAGGAGAAGGGCAAATCCAATCAGCCCCGCCTTTATTCCCTGATCAATGGCATCTCTCCCGAGAGAAGGTCCCACCACCTTCTCCTGCAAGAAGCTTAGGCTGGTGGGCAGGGCGCCCGTTCTGAGTATCAGGGCGAGGTCTCTCACTTCCTCGGGAGTAAAGTTTCCAGTTATCTGACCCCTGTCGGAGATTCTGCTCCTGATGACGGGTGCGGAGACTACCTTACCTTCAAGGACAATTGCAAGCCTCTTTCCTATGTTCCTGTAAGTAAAATCCCCGAACTTTCCCGCAGCTTCCCGCTTTATCTCAAATCCGACCGCAGGTCTTCCGAACTCGTCCTGAGAGGTGTAGGCGGTCTTTAGGTCCGAACCGCTTACAACTGGAACTTTATCAAGCAAAAACCACTCGGTCCCGTCCCTGCTCGCCACTATTTCCGTGTCCTTTGTGAGCTTTTTCTCCAGAGCCTCTCTTGAAAAGGCACTGTCCACAACAAGCTTCAGCTCAAGGGATGCGGTGCTCCCTATAATTCTTTTGGCACGCTCAATGTCAAGGAATCCGGGAAGCTCCACCACCACCCTCTCCGTACCGAGCCTCGTGACGACCGGCTGAGCAACTCCCAGCTTGTCAATTCTGTCCCTCAGAATCTCAATTGTCTGGGAAAGGATGCCCTTTTTGAGCTGATCAAGGTAGGCTGAAGAGAATTTTACGGTGAGTATCCCTTCCTGTTTTTTCGTTATCTCAACGCCCTCAACAACTTCCTTAATCTTTTTAATTATGTTTGTAAGCTCCCTTTCCTCAAGGTATTCAACCTCAATAAGACCGCCTTCGGCGGTGACATCAAGTATCTTGAAACCCTCTTCTCTAAGTGTCTCCTCAATTAGTCTTGCGGTCCTCTCATACTCCTGCTTTATAGCGTGCTCAAAGTCTGGCTGTAAAACCATTGATATTCCGCCCTTTAGGTCAAGACCCAGATTGACGGGTTTGTAAATGACAAGGGCAAGAGAGATAGCCACCAGAAGAATTAAAGCCATTAGGTTGTATGTTGTATTTTTCATGTCTCCAACGGGTATTTATTATAGAGGAATCCCCAGAGCGTAACTCACGAGTACCCCGTGTTTTAAACCCCAATCACTGACGGTTAATCTGTCCTTTCCGATTACTTTCAAGATCTCCGCGTACATTGCAATTCCCGAAACAATAACCTTTGCCCTCCTTGCCTCCACCTGCTTGAATCTTTTGCTCCGCTCCCTGTATGGAATCTTTGCAAGAATTCCGAGCCACTTTTCAATTGCCGAAAGGGAAATCTCCCTTCCGTGAACATAATCCGGATCGTAGGGCAATATTCCCATCTCAAGAGCACACACCGTCGTAATTGTGCCTCCCAATCCCACGATAGCATCAACATCCTCAACTATTCGCTCAACCTCACCCTTAACAAATTCCCTCAATCTCCTCAATTCCTCATCGGTGGGAGGGTCCTTCTTTATAAACCTTTCTGTCAGGCTCACAATTCCCATCGGAACTGATACAACCCTTTCTGCCTTAATCCCTTCACCGAAGACAAACTCGGTTGATCCCCCTCCCTGATCGACAACAAGAAATTTTCCCTTTGGCTTTAGCGAGTATGCAACGGCGATAAAAGCCAGCCTTCCCTCTTTTTCGGGAGTTATAACCTTGACCTCCAGTCCTGTCCTTCTCTTTACTTCTTCAATAAAATCAGAGGAATTTTTTGCCCTTCTTAATGCTTCCGTTCCAATAACCTCAACCCTCTCACAACCCAACCCCTCAGCCTCATCTCTAAATTTCTCAAGAACCTCCAGCGTTTCCTTAACTCTGTCGCTTCTGAGAATACCGTTACCCTCAAGTCCTTCAATAAGGGAAGTGAGGTACCCCTTTTCTCTGACTATCTTGATTTTTTCTCCCTCCACATCCGCAACGCTGAGCCTGACCGAATAGGACCCGAGATCAATAACACCGATCCGCATTTTGAAATATTACAACATGTGGGGTTAAAATTTTAAGGGAAATATGGGTGTTTTTGAAAAGATCTTCAAGGACATTGGACTTGTTAAAGATAGAGAGATATACCGGAACAGAATAGGCCTAT
>JALSHX010000205.1 GCA_026982025.1 Aquificaceae bacterium
TAAACCGAGGGAATTCGTAAATATGAAAGTGGAGGATGCGGGATGGCACGCGGATGGCGAAATGCCCGCCTTCCTCAGACAGATTGGTCCCTGAGGGGAATGAGGTTCCTGATAGACCTGTAAATTTCAAGGGTTGCCCTTGACTTGTTCAGGGTGTAGAAGTGGAGTCCCGGAGCTCCTTTTTCTATTAAGTCCTCGCACTGGTTAATTGCAAAGTCAATGCCTATCTTTGCCACCTCCTCCGGCTTATCCTGCACCGGCTCAAGTCTTGCCACGAGGATCTGAGGAATCTCAGCACCACACATGGAGGCAAACTTTTTAATTTGTTTAAAGTTTGTTATTGGCATAATTCCCGGGATTATTGGAATTGTTATTCCGTTGTTAGTACAGAGGTCAACAAACTCATAGTAATAAGAGTTGTCAAAAAACATCTGGGTTATGGCAAAGTCCGCTCCCGCCTTTACCTTTTCCTTAAAGTACTTAACCTCCCAATCCATGTTGGGGGACTCCGGATGACCCTCGGGATAACACGCCACACCGATAGAGAACCTATCACCGAACCTCTCTCTTATCAGACTTACGAGCTGAACCGCGTACCGGCAGGACCCTCTGGGGGGGCGAAAGTCCGGCCGGTCTCTGGGAACATCGCCCCTGAGGGCAAGGATGTTGTCTATTCCCATCTCGTCATACTGATTAAGTATCTCAATAAGCTCCTTTGGAGTGTGAGCTATGCATGTGAGGTGTGCCATCACATTGAGTCCCGATCGGCTGTGGATTTGACCCACGATCTCCCTTGTCCTGTCCCGGGTGGAACCACCTGCTCCGTAGGTCACGGAAACAAATGTTGGATTCAGGTCCTTGAGGTCCTCTACGGTCTTGAAGAGCTGTCTCTGACCCTCTTCACCCTTGGGCGGGAAAAACTCAAAGGAAACGCTGAACTCTCCTCTTTTTAAGATTTCTCCGATCTTCATAACTCAACCCTTTGCTTCAGCCTTTCCGAGCATCACTTCAAGTAATGATATTATCTTCATCTTACACGGTGCAGGAGCTTTGGTAAACATTAGAAGTGAGTCAATTACCCTGTTCACATCGTCTGGTTCAGAGGAATCCGCAAAGGTCTTGAGGCTGTCAAGGATTTCCTCAATTCCCTGAGATAGCTTGCGATCCGAAAGGACATCTTCCTTTCCCTTTCCGTCTCTGAACTTCCTCAGTACCTTGGCAGACTTAACTATAAGGTCATCCCTGAAGTCTCCCCACTTCAAGTCCGAGTAGCGGGAGACTACCGTCAAGAAGATTTCAAAGGACTTCATGGTTCAATTAATTCTATATCTCCGAGGCTCTCCTTTCCAAGCAATATCATCAATAATCTATCAAGTCCAACCGAGCATCCGGCACAGGGAGGCATATCCCGGTGAGCCATGATGAATTCCTGATCTATCGGAAGTGCCCTTTTTGTGCTTTCTACTTCCAGCCTCCTGAGTACCTCACGGGGATCGGTCTCCTCCGTCCATCCGTTTGCAATTTCCACTCCTTTGATGAACAGCTCAAACCGTTCCGCATGGGAACCCGTGACTCTTGCAAGGGCACAAAGCTTTGCAGGAAAGTATTTGAGAAAAAAGGGTTTGTCCCATCCGAGTTTCCTTTCAGCTTCAATGAAAATCCTGTAAAAGAGGGTTTCCCAATCCTCGTCCTTAGAAAAATTAAGATCCATATCACAGAGAATTTTTCTCATTCCATCCCGGTCGGAGGGTATATCCTTTCCCGTAAAGCTCCTGAATACCTCTTCAACAGTTCCCTCATCAAATTCATTTGAGCAATTAAGCTCACTGAGCAATTCCTTGAGGTCGGATATCAGATCTTCAAATGTTGCATTCACTCTGTACCACTCAAGCATGTGAAATTCAACCCTGTGAAGCTTTCCGTATTCTGAATTCCTGAAAACCTTGCATATTTGAAAAATGTTTTTTCTGTACTTTGCCAGAACCTTCTTCATGGAGTATTCGGGCGAGGTCTGGAGCCACATTCTCTTCTTCACTCCACCCATAAGTAGCGAAACCTCAATAGGCTCAACATTAGGGTCAAGGTTCGGATGGGAAAGGAGCAGGGGAGTTGAAACCTCGTAAAAGCCGCGGTCGAGAAAAAAGCTTCTCACTTTGTTTAGGAAAAAGCTCCATTCCCTCAAAAGGTCCATGGGAACTTATAATCTTATAAGTCATGGGAGTGAAGCTCAAGGAGACAGGAATTACTGAGGTGGAAAAAATAAAGAAAATTCTTGAGGACGAGGGGTATTCCGTTTACACATGGTCCGATTCACCCGGAACCTATTACCCTACCCATACCCATCCCGACAGAGAAGTCAGGTGGGTTGTTGACGGTGAGGTGGTCATTGGAGTTGAGGGTAAAGAACTTAGATTAAAGCCCGGTGATGTGGTTGAGCTTGACCCTGGCACGCCCCACTGGGCAAAAACGGAGAAGGGGGTTACTTACATCTGCGGAAGTAAGTAGGATGGGTTTCAGCGTCGGAATAGTGGGACTGCCGAATGTCGGCAAGTCAACCCTTTTTAACGCACTGACCCAGAGTGCCAAAGCTCAGGCGGAGAACTATCCATTCTGCACGATTGATCCCAACGTGGGCGTTGTGGAAGTGCCCGACAAAAGACTCAGGGATATAGCCCGAATAGAGGGTTCCCGAAAAATCACACCCACCTTCATTGAATTCGTTGACATTGCAGGACTCGTCAGGGGTGCAAGCAGGGGAGAGGGTCTCGGGAACCAGTTTCTTCACCACATCAGGGAAGTTGACGCCATTGCCATGGTGCTAAGGTGCTTTGAAAGCCCAGATGTGGTTCATGTTGAGGGTGATGTGAACCCGCTGAGAGACGCCGATATAATAGACATAGAGCTAATAGCCAAGGACCTTGAATCCGTAAATAAAAGGCTTGAGAAGGTTGAAAAGACCGCCAAGGGCGGTGATAAGAAGGCTAAGGATGAGCTATCTTATCTCAAGAGCATTAAGGCTATACTTGAGAACCTTGAACCTCTGCGAAGGCACAGGGATGAGCTCAGCGAGGAAGCATGGAATTATGCAACAAAAGAGCTGTTCCTCCTTACCACTAAGCCAGTCATGTACATAGCCAACATAGGAGAGGAGGACCTGCCCGATGGTGAGGGCAATCCCCACATTGAAAAGGTGATGGAGAGAACTGAAAAGGAAAATGCTCCCGTCGTAGTTGTTTGTGCCCAGATAGAGTCCCAGATGGCAGGCTTGAGTGATGAGGACAGGAGGGAGCTCTTGGAAGCCTACGGTCTTGAAGAGCCCGGTCTTAACAAAGTGATAAGGGAGGGATACAGGCTCCTGAACCTTATTACCTTCTTCACCGCAGGTCAGAAGGAGACGAGAGCCTGGACCGTTGTAAAGGGAACAAAAGCTCCTCAAGCGGCTGGAAAGATTCATTCAGACATGGAAAGGGGCTTTATTGCCGCGGAAGTAATTTCCTACGAGGACCTTGTGCGTGCGGGTTCAATGACAAAGGCAAAGGAAATGGGACTTGTCAGGCTTGAGGGAAGGGAATACGAGATAAGGGACGGAGATGTTGTCTTTTTCCGATTTAATGTTTAAAGGGAATTTCCCTGAGGATTTGCTCAACCTTTGACTCCGCTTCTCCTTCATCATCATTCACAGTAAGGTGGGCTTTGGAGTAAACCTCCTCCCTCCTCTTCATCAATTCCTTGAGTTCAAACTCACTCAGTTTTAATAGAGGCCTGTTCTCCTTCCCCCCGCACCTCCTCATGAACTCCTCAAAAGAGACCTTCAGCCAAACGACGAATCCCGAATCCTTCATAAACTTCAGTGCATCGGGGTTGGCTCCGAGTCCGCCTCCCGTTGCTATTACGAACCTTTTAAGCTTTGAGGTTTCGTATAGAACTTGTACCTCAAGGTTTCTGAAGTATTCCTCACCTTTCTCCGCAAATATCCGGGGAATGGTCATTCCCTCTTTCCTTTCAATGACTGAGTCAATGTCTATAAACTTCCAGCCTATTCGCTTTGCGAGTTTTTTGCCTACCGTTGTCTTGCCGCTGCACATAAATCCGATAAGGTATATCCTGTCTGTCAATAGCCCCTTATCTCCGTTATTCGCTCATGACAGGACCTGCAGTCAAGTCCCCAGTCCGCAGCGATCCTCTGATGCTTGGAGTGGTAAACATCCGATGGGACAAATTTTCTCAGCCTCTGAATTCCGAGACCCTGATGGCATTGATAGCAGGTAATCATTGCCTTCTTCCAGAGCCTTCGGGCTTCCTCCTGATTTCCATCCTTCAGGGCTGATGCAAGGAGGGTATAAAGAATCTCGTTTCGTCTTTTAACAACCTTTTTAACATCTTTGGGAAACTTCAAAACCATGGGTGCCGCAAGTGAAAGGTTTTTCCCGCAGGCGGATACACCCGCAGGGTCCTTTAAAAGCATTAATGCGGAGTGGAGTTCTCCTTTTTCAATCATTCCCCTGAGCTTTACAAAGCTGAAAAAGGTTCTGTATGCACCTGCCTTAAAGCCTATAATCCTTCTTGCCAAAAACCTTCCTGCAGAAAATATCTCCTGAGGATTTCTCCCGCCGACAATAAGAACTTTTCTTCCTTTCCAATCAACAACCTTGAGGGTAGGACCCCTGAAGGTAATGCCGAGTTTTTTCACTATGGGATTTTGGATCCCTATGAGGATCATGTTCTTTCCGGTGGCGAATGCCCTTTCAAGGGGCAGGATTATTGAGGGTGTCCTTCCCTTCCTTACAAGACGGGGATTCATGCCGGGATCGTCGGTCCACTGACCAAGATAGTAGGCAATCTCTCCGGCAACGGAAACCGCCCTTTTACTTTCACTATTACCGTAAGTAATAACAACATCAGGTATCGCGGTGTCGTCGTCCTGTGCGGGCGTACCCTTCCAAACCTCGTGGTACTTAATGAAAGGAAACTTTTTAACCGCGGAAGGCGTATCAAGAATGGGTTTGGCATAAAGAAGGGATGCTAAAGCTAACAGGCAAAGAGTGAGAACCATCTACCACCCTCCTGGACTATCTAAGATCAGAATTTTACAAGTTTTTGAGTGTACTCTTTCCCGTAAAAGTACCTGACAATGGCTCTGTAAATGGACCAGGCTATCTTCCTCTGGAAAGCAGGATTCCTTAACCTCTTTGCCTCCGTGGGATTGGTTATGAAGCCCGTTTCCACCAGAACCGAGGGAATGCCGGGGGTTTTAAGAACTGCGAATCCAGCCCTGTTGATTCCCTTGAACTTCACCTCTCTTCCCGCAACCGTTTTCAGCTCCTTTGCAAGGAGCCTCGCAAAGTACACGCTCTCCGAGAGGGTTACATCTATGGCAAGGTCCGCAAGAACCCTTTTGACAAGACCCGACCTGATTTCCGCCGCATCTCCCAGCACAAGACGGGCGTACCTTTTGCTGTTTATTATCTGTCTTTTCTTTTCTATTGCCCTCTTGTAGGAAAGAGCAAAGACCTGAGTGCCCCTCGCCCATCTGTAGCCTTTGGGAGCGGCGTCGGAGTGAATGCTTATAAAAAGATCAGCCCTGTTTCTCAGAGCAATTTCCGCCCTTCTGTGGAGGGGTATAAACTTGTCTCCTTTTCTTGTAAGGATTACCTTAAACCTTCCGTCCCTCTTGAGATAATCAGCTACCTTCCTCGCAATAGCGAGGTTGATGTGTTTTTCCTTTATACGGCCGTAGCCGATGGCACCGGGGTCCTTTCCCCCGTGGCCCGGATCAATAACTATGACCTTTTCCTCGTAAACGAAAGGGGTTGACTTGGCTTTTGCAATGATGTCAAGGACCGGGTCTTTGTTTTTCTTGACTTCAACTGCTTTTGGGGGCTCAGCGGTCTCCCCGTTCTCCCTTCGGGAATCCTCTCCCAGTATTTTTAGAAGTTCTGTGTATATTTCGTTTTCTTCCCTGTAAATGTCAAGAACTATTCTGTAAGGGTTGTAAAGCTTGAAGTACTTTATTGAGAATTCGCCCCCGTACTGGATCACTATTCTCGTTCCCCACTTGTGAAAGCCCACCCTGTAGCGAACTCCGGGGGGTAGCCTGAGCTTTCTAACCCTCTTCTCACCGAAGATGTCAACTACAATTCTCCTCGGATTTTCAAGGACGAATACCCGGAAGTCCCTTTTTTTAGAAAGGTTAAATACTATTCTTGTCTTGTCCTCGTAAATTCCGTAGCGTGTGCTAACAACACCGCCGAAGGCGGTCTGTGTTAGAAAGATAAACAAGAAGCTAAAAGTTATCAAACTCTTGAGGAACATTTACCTCCTCCTGTACCTCCTCCTTGCGGGTTGCCCAGGGCGGGATGGGAAATGTAATGATCATAGGGGTCGGTATGTCCGGTTGATAAAGGACCATTGTCCCCTTTTTGAGCATCATCGCTCTCTGCCTGAAATTTCCAGTCAGGAATTCGTACTCTCTGCTCATCAGCTCTGAGCTATCAAGCCTGCCCGTTACCTTTACCGCCGAGTTTGCCACGATCCTCCTCTCCACCTCACTTGCTGTTTGCTGTGCCCCTATCAGTATAACACCCAAGCTACGCCCTCTCTCCGCAATGTCAAGAAGTATCTCTTTAATAGGACTCCATCTATCACGCGGAGCGTACTTATTTAGTTCGTCAAGAACCACGAATATTTTAGGATATGGATTTCCCGATTCCTCCTTGTCCCTGAAGATACTTTTGAGGAGCGAACCCACGACGAACATTTTTGCAACCGCGTGAAGGTCCGAAATGTCAACCACCGAGATTCGTGACGATCTCCAATCAATTAAAGAAGTTCTTGCTCCATAAACGAGATTTCTGCAGTGAGAAGATGCGTGGTGAAACCTCCTGAGGAAGGCGTATGCGGTTGCCGTCGCTGCGGTCCCGAACCATTCCCTGTATCTTGCCTCATTTTCACCCGATTCTCTTTCCTCAATTATCTCCTGTATAAGGCTTACGAGGTCTCCGAGACTGTTAATTTCCCTTCCCACGTCATCAATGAGGGACTCGGTGGGGCTCTCCCTCGCAAGTCTGAAGAGTCTATCCGCAACTCTGTCAATGACATAATGTATGTTGGTCGTTCCCTCCTCCCCTTCCGAGAACATAAAGCGTATAAGACCCTCAAGGGCAAAGTCTTTCATGCTCCAGCGGTAAACCCTTACCTTTCCGGTGAGAAGGTCGTCCCTTACCCTCGGTACATCGCTTCCCTCCATTTCCGGAACTGAGTAGAAGGAAGCACCCCTGAAGGGCTCGGGTTTTAATCCCATTTTCAGGAATAATTCTTTCTCTTTTTCACCGAAGATCTTTGACGGTCTGTCAAGCCAGAGAAGGTCCTTCCCCTTTACATTGAAGACTATGCTGTGAATGCGTCTGCTATCGTCAGCCTTTTGAAGGATTGAGTAGAGCAGAAAAAGGGCGTAGGAGGTCTTGGTTGCCACTCCCGACATTCCGGAGATGGATACATGAGCCCCTTCCCTTCCGTTGATAAAGTCGTAATTAAGGTAAACAACCTTTCCCGTTCTCGTTATTCCCGCAGGAACTTTTCTCTTCATCTGATCGTAGTAAAGTGCGGTATCAAGGTCTCCGCCTTGAGCAAGAAAAACTCTGTCGCCGGGTGACGGCGGCACATAAATTTCAGGCTCTATTCTTGTCACAGTGATCTTTGCCACGCAGGCGAAGTTCGCCGGAATAACTCCTTCTCTCACGAGCCTGTCATCGCTCACAAACTCGGTTCCTTCAAGGAATTTCTCCACTTCAGAAACAATACCGTAAAACCTGATTTCTCCGACCTCTGACCTGACCACCACAACCTCGTCAAGCTGAAGAATCTCCCCTTCTTCAACACCCACCCAGAACTCAAGGGGAGTGGCGGGTCTGATGCCCAGAACCAGTCCCACCTGCAAGGCTAACCACCTCCGTAAATTTTCTTTAAAATAGCTTGCCCTCCTTTCTCAAGGAGCTCCTCAGCCAGCGAAACTCCCGCTCGCTCGGGGTCATCCACCGGAGACCTCACCGTTCCTTCCAAGAATTTAGTACCCTCAAGGTCGGAGAGAAAGCCTCTAATCTCAACGGTTCCGTTTTTTACTTTGGCCATTGCACCTATGGGCACCTGACATCCTCCCTCAAGTCGCCTTAAGAATGCTCTTTCGCACAGGGCGGAGAGATGGCTTTCCCTGTGGTCAAGGGGTGCCACAAGCTCCCTTATCCTTTGATCATCCTCTCTTATCTCAATTGCAAGACATCCCTGACCCACAGCTGGAATAAAGTCTTCAAGAACTTCCGTTATATCACTCTCGTAGCCCATTCTTCTTACTCCCGCGTGGGCAAGGACTATAGCATCGTAATGACCTTCCCTGAGTTTTCTCATCCTTGTGTCAACATTTCCCCTGAGCACCTCAACCCTCAGGTCGGGTCTCCTTCTTTTTATCTGGACCTGCCTTCTCAGGGACGAGGTGCCCACCCTTGAACCCTCTTCAAGTTGCATCAAACCCTTTCCGTTTGAGGAAATAAGAACATCGTAGGGGGATTCTCTCTTGGTAATGGTTGCTATCTCAAGACCAGAGGGGATTACCATCGGCACGTCCTTCAACGAGTGCACCGCAAGGTCAATTCTCCCCTCAAGGAGTGCCTGCTCAATTTCCTTAACAAATAATCCTTTTCCCCCTATCTTTGCCAGAGGAGAGTCAAGGATTTTATCACCCGTTGTGGTAATTTTAACGAGCTCCACGCTAACACTCCAACTCCTCTCAAGGAAGTCCTTGACAAAATTTGCCTGCCAGAGGGCGAGCTTGCTTTTTCTTGTACCGATTCTGACCCGCATAGGTTAAGGATCTTATCCTAATTTTCATTCTTCCATCGTAAACTTATAAGGATGGACAATGTTCTGGTCTTTGACATTGAAACCGTAGGAGTAAACGAGGAGGACCTGACCGAGGAGGAGCTTGAATACCTCTACAGGTTTGCAAACGATGAGGAAGAGGTGGAAAAGACCAGGCAAAGGTTCAGCCTGTGGGCATTTACGGGTCATCTTGTGAGCTGGGCCCTATACCATCCCTCCAAGAAGACAGCTGTTGTTTACTACATTAGTAATAGGGAGAGGAAGGAAAAAGAGATTATCGGTGACATATCTGTCATTTTCAAGTCTGTACCTCTTAATAAAGGGATTGAAATTGCAGAGAAGCGGCTCCTTCAAATATTTTGGGAAATTATTTCAGGTCGCAAGAACACCACTCTCGTCTCCTTCAACGGAAGGAGATTTGATGGTGTTTTCCTTATGCTGAGGTCTATGATACTTGGCGTAAGGGTTAGCAGAGACCTTGTCGGCAAAAGGTATGACCCCAAAAATCATATTGACATTCTTGAACTCATTTCCTTTTCCGGTCTGGGGAGAAAATACAGCCTTGACTTTATCTGCAGAAGGATGGGAATTGAATCTCCCAAAACCGAAATGACGGGGGACGAGATTAAAGATTACTTTGAAATGGGGAAATATGAAGAAATTGCACGCTACAACCTCAGAGATGTTATAGCAACAGCAGAGCTTTATAAGAGGTTAAAAACGACACTCGGAGATGCTCTTGAGATCAATTCGCAGGGGAGAAATGACTTCTCCAAATAGTGAAACCAGTTGCTGAAGCCACCATGACGCACTAGGGTTTGTATTGAGGTAGAGTTATTATAATCTATTACTTGCGAAAGGAAGGGTGGCCGAGCGGTCGAAGGCGCGGCGCTGGAAACGCCGTGTGTCCCTTTAGGGGCACCGAGGGTTCAAATCCCTCCCCTTCCGCCATCAAAAAAGCTATAATCATTAAGCAAGGAGGGAAGAAAAATGGAAAAGAACATGGCTGTCTGGGACAGGGCGGTGAGGGTTTTGCTGGCTGTAATATTCCTTTACCTTGCATACACCAACGGGGGAGCGTGGTGGATCCTCGGGATTCTGGGAATAATCTTCGTTATCACATCAGCAATCGGATTCTGCCCAATCTACAAGGTGGTCGGGCTAAAAACCATGAAGGAGGCAACCTGAGGATACTTGAAGGTTATCTCCATAGACTTCGGTACTAAGAGAATAGGTGTTGCGATCGGTGATGCCAATCTTAAGATTGCGGTACCCTTGGGTACAATTCCTAACTGTGAGGGTGCAACCGAGCGATTAGCCGAACTTATCAGAGAGAAAGGCTGTCAGGTAGTTGTGGTAGGGCTTCCACTAACACCTTCAGGTCGGGAGGGTCAGAGGGCGGTCCTTGTCAAGGAATTCGTTAAAAAACTCAGGGAAAAACTGCCGAATGTAGATATTGAGCTCTGGGATGAACGCTACTCCACACAGGAAGCTTTTAGAAGGTTAAAGGCTATGGGTATTAAAGATGTGCACAAGCACAAAGATGAAGCGTCCGCCCTGATAATTCTTGAGGAGTATCTTGATAACCTATGAGAAAACTTTTCGCAATTCCCATCCTATTCCTCGCAGTTATTATGTATCTCTCTTACATCTTTCTACCTGTTTATATCAATAAAAAGACCATTGAAATTCCCTACGGTACCTCAACTCTGAAGCTCATTGACATGCTTTATGAGGAGGGTCTTCTCAGAAGCAGACTATCATTTATCATCATTCACGCCCTTGTAAAAAGCAAACTTGAAGCGGGAGAATACGAATTTGACGGCTATGTTTCTCCTTTTGATGTTTACGAAAAGATCTCAAAGGGTATTCACAAGCTTCACAGAGTTGTTGTTACGGAAGGCAGTGATATCTACGATATTGCAAGAATCCTTGAGAAGGAAGGAGTTTGCAGTGCAAAGGATTTTTTAAAGTATGCAACTTCCGAAGATACGGCAAAGTCATACGGAATTAACTCCCCCACTATGGAAGGATTTTTATTTCCCGATACCTACTTCTTTTCAAAGAACACCCATCCGTTGAAGGTTATTGATACAATGTACAGGAATTTTCTTGAAAAAACCCTTAAGCTGAGACAAAAAGTTGTTGAAGAGGGAAAGAGCATTGAAGAATGGGTGATCATAGCCTCAATGATTGAGAAGGAGACCTTCCTTGATAGAGAGAAACCCCTCATCTCCGCGGTCATTCACAACAGACTGAAAAAGAGAATGAGACTTCAAATTGATCCCACGGTCATTTATGCCCTAAAGCGAAACGGTAAGTGGAAGGGAAGGCTGACCAAAGATGATCTTTCAATAGATGACCCATACAACACTTATATTTACTTCGGTCTTCCGCCTACGCCCATAGCAAACCCCGGAATTGAGTCCCTTAAAGCGGCTCTATATCCTGCGAAGGTTAAGTACCTTTACTTTGTCGTTGATAGGGATAGAAAAAGGCACTTATTCAGCACGACTTACGCACAACACAAACGGAACGTAGAAAGGTTGAGGAGAAAGCGGTAAAATTTTTATGTGATCAAGCTGTACGTAGTTTCTGGAAAAAAAGTAGAGGAGAGGGAAGTTGATGAATTTGAGAAAGCAAGAAGGGAAGGGATAATATGGATAGATGTCAGTGATCCTTCCGAACGGGAAATTGAGTGGCTCAAGAAGACCGTAAACTTTGAAATGCCTTCAAAACAGGTTATGGGAGACATTGAAATTAGCTCAAAGTACATTGAATCCGGAAATTCAATAAGTATAAATACGAGTTTTATTATCCAGCATAGGGAAGAAATCATTGCAGAACCGGTTTTTTTCTTTATCAGAGAGAGGTATTTTGTAACGCTCCACTACCGAGAGATTCCTTCTCTTATGATCTTTCTGAGCAGATTAAAGGCGGGAAGAACCTTTATCAGGTTTTCAGAATCCCTGCTTGCCGAAATCCTTAACATTGAGGTGGATAGAATAGGAGACAGGCTTGAGATACTTGGAAGGAGGATTAAAAACATCTGGAAGCAGATATTCGTTGAGCAGTCCGAGGAGTTGATAAAGGACATCGCTTACTACGATGAGCTGAATATTACCCTCCGTGAATCAATAAACGAAAAGACAAGGATACTTTCCCACTTTCTCAAGAGCCCTCTTATAAACGCCCAGACAAAAAGGGAAATGAGAGTCTTGTTTGACGACCTCTCTACGCTACTTGACTACACTTCCTTTTATATGGAGAAGATTGACAGCATTCAAAACTCGCTCCTCGGTCTCATCACCATCAGGCAGAACGAAGCTGTAAAGGTTTTCACCGTTCTCGCCGCCATATTCCTCCCAGCAACTCTTATAGCAAGCATTTTCGGAATGAACTTTAAACACATGCCGGAGCTTGAGTGGAGGTACGGATACCCTTATTCACTCGCACTAATGTTTGGCGTCACCCTTGCCCTTCTTCTCTGGGTGAGGAAAAAAGGCTGGCTCTAATTATGCTGAAGGGAGTTGACATAGGGGGAACCTTTGTTAAGGTTCTCTGGGAAGACGGAAGAAGGGAAAAGCACAGAATATTTGACTTTAAAAATAATAGGGACCTCCTTCTTGAAAAGCTCAGGGAGGTCATTCTAAACGGTCATCCCTCGGGAGTAGGAATAGCGGTAGCAGGATTCACATCAAGAAGCGGTGTAATTTCTCACTCTCCTAACATACCGGTTCTGAACGGTCTTGACCTGAGGAAGCTTCTTGCGGGGATGGATATTCCCTTTGTAGCGGGGAACGATGTGAGCATCGGAGCCTTCGGCGAATGGTATTACGATTACAGAGATTCGGAAATTCTTGTTCTCGTTGCGGTGGGCACGGGTCTGGGAGGGGGTCTCGTGGTGGGAGGAAAGCCCTTTTTCGGAGTTAGCGGTACAGCCATGGAGATAGGTCACCACACAGTTCTGATGGACGGAAGAAGGTGCTCATGCGGAAGAAGGGGATGCTGGGAAGCCTACTGCTCCTCTTACGGTCTATCGGAGACCTACGGGAAATTGGGAGGTGAGCCTTTGAAAGACTACCAGATCATTGAAAGGGCGAGGGAAGGTGAAGAAACCGCCCGGAGGGCGGTGGTTGAGTTCAAAAAATTTTTAATACGGGGGCTCATGAACCTCGTGCACATCCTCAATCCTGATCAGATCGTTCTAGGTGGCGGAGTTATTGAGGGAATGAAAGAACTTTTGGGCGACATTGAAAAGGACCTGAAGAATGTGGTGGAGGACCTGCCAGCCGGTGATGTGAAGGTAGGCTATTCCACCGCGGGTGAGTTCATGGGAGCAAGGGGTGCCCTCGCTTTTATTAAGTCCCGTACTGCCGATAATACTTTTTGAATGGAAGGAAGGAGAATTGAAGGCGTTTTTCTTGACAGTCAGATTTTGCGTTCAAAGGCTCAGGAAGCCTATTCCGCTTCTCGGGCTTTTGAGCTCAGGATTCTCTCAAGGGTTCCGGAGGCACTACTTGCAGCGCTAACTCAGGAAGGAGGTAGGTTCCGGGGAACAGTTGTTGAGGCAAACAGCAGGACGGTACGCCTGATGCTTGAAAACGGCTTTGAAATTTCTGCTGAAAACAGACTTACAATGCCCATCAATGAAGGTGACGAACTCACCCTTGTTCTGGAATCAAAAAACCCGTTAATTCTTAGGGTTGAAAGGGCTTTGAGCTCCGCTGGTGCTTTGAGGGATGTGATCCTCGGGGGACTCAGGGTATTTTTGTCCTCCTTTAAAAGAGGATACGGAGGTGAAGAGCTGAGAGTTGCTCTTGAGGATTCGGGAATAGTTTACGAGAAAAGGATATGGGATTTCCTCAGGGGATCGGTAGATAAAAGCGTTTTTTCCTCGGACCTTAAGTACAGGGTTTTGACGGACCTCGCATCCAAAGACGCGGGTTCTGTATTGAGAGCCATTGAGTCAATTGAAATTCCCGATGACTTGAGGGGAGAGGTAGAAACACTCAAGTTCCTTCTAAAGGAAGGCAAAAAGTTAGAGTTCTTCACCGGTCTTGTCAGGCTGTCGGAAAAGGTGGGGGATCTTTTGAGGGATAAAAATTCACAATTAAATAAAATGTCAATGTCCGTAAGTAAGTTTTTTCAGGGATTCACAAAAAGCCTCCTTGAGCTTTTGAAATCCTCAGGCATAAAAGTTTCAACAATTCCTTCAACGATGAAGGGAATAGAGTCTAATCCCAAATCAATTGACCTTGTGGTGGAATCCTTCAAGAACTTCAGGGATCACAGGATGGGCGAGTTTGTGGAAAAGATGAGGCTGATAGGAATTAACATTGAGGACCGCGACAGATTGATGTCTGAAAGGGAAAGGTTACTGCCCAGACTCGCAAAACTCGTGGAAACTGCGGTAAAGGG
>JALSHX010000206.1 GCA_026982025.1 Aquificaceae bacterium
GGAGCCGTCGGAACGCCTGATGACAGTGATTCTTTTATCGGGAAGCTTTACACCCGGATTGGCTTTTGCTATATCCGGATGATTCCACTTTTTAATTTTGCCGAGGAAAATTCCGCAGAGGGCTGAGGTTGATAGCTTCAGGTCTTTCACAGGAAGGTTGTAGGATATCACCACCCCCCCGATAACCGTCGGAAACTGAGCAAGACCGTATTTCTTGGTCTCCTCGGGCTTAAGGGGAGCATCGGACGCACCGAAGTCAACGGTCCTGTTCCTTATCTGCCTTATTCCACCCCCAGAGCCTATTGACTGGTAGTTGATTTTTACCCCCGTCTCCTTCTGATAGGAGTAAGCCCACCGTGAGTAGAGGGGGTACGGAAAGGTGGCGCCCGCTCCGTTAATCACATCGGCGGATGAAAGGCTTACAACTCCAAGAAGACCCGCTGTTACCAGCTTTTTCATCTCATCACCTCCTTTTTCTTGACAAATGTTATTCAATCCGTGTTAAGAAAATGTTAACTTTTCTCCCGTATGGATCTAAAAGGCATGGAAGAGCTTATTAGGAAACTTCCCTTGGGGGTGCTCGTCCTTGACGGGGAAGGGAGAGTTATGCTTTCAAGCGACTTTCTGCTGGATAGGAAAATTGTTTCCCCTCTCTACAGAGGGAAGAAATACTACGAGGTTATAAGGAGCCTTGAAGTTATTACCGCGGCGGGAGAAATCCTTGAAGGGATAAGGGTGGAGAAAAAAGTAAAAATAGGGGAAAGAACATACCTCGTCAGAGGTCTGCCCAGAGAAAAATCCCTCCTGATTGAAGACATTAGCTACGAGGCTCTCACGGAAAAGGCCCTCAGGGAGTTTGCAGGTGCAGTTAGCCACGAACTCGCAACACCCCTCACCGCCATAAAGGGAATACTTGAATCGGTAATTTCCCGTAAGACCGGGGAAATGGAACTTCTTGAAAGAGCGTTAAAGAGGGTTACAGAGCTTGAGAAGATGGTTGACTCGGTTAGAACTCTCGTAATGGTGGATTCACCGGCGGTGGAGGTTGAGGAAATTGACCTTGAAAGCATTTTCAACTCGGTCATTGACGACTTAAAGGATAGTATTGAAAAAAAGAGGATTAACATCTCAATGGGCGTGCAGGGTATTTCATTAAAGGGTTCAAGGGAAAGGCTGTACATCCTATTTAGGAACATCCTTGACAATGCGGTTAAGTTCAACAAAGAGGGAGGGGATATCAGGATACAATCCGAGATAGTGGATGGGGAAATATCCATAATCATTGAGGACACGGGCTCGGGGATACCCAAAGGGAAAATTCCTTACCTCTTCCGACCCTTCGTGGGAAGGGAGGGAGGAATGGGTCTTGGTCTCGCGATCAGTCAGAAAATAGTAAAAAGCATGGGAGGAGAGATACGGATTGTCAGCAGGGAGGGGGTGGGAACTCGGGTGATACTTCAATTCCCTAACCGACCTCAAACTTATAGCCAAAACCCCTGACCGTTTTAATCAGAGAACCGTACCCTCTTAACTTGTCCCTCAGGTGCTTTATATGAACATCAACGGTGCGGTCGGTGGCGTCCCTGTCCAATCCCCACACTTCCTCAATTATCTTATCCCTACCAAGAGGTATGCCGTGATTTTCTGCAAGGAGCTTCAAAATCTTGAACTCCGAAGGAGTGAGTTTAATCTCATTCCCTTTAAGGGTAACTCTAACTCTCTTAGTATCTATTTCAAGATCGCCGAAGGTCAGGACCCCTTCACTCCTCATTTTCCCAGCCCTCCTCAGGACCGCCTTCACCCTCGCAACAAGCTCTTTGAGGGAAAAGGGCTTCGTAATGTAGTCGTCCGCACCCACTTCAAAGCCCGTGAGCTTGTCCTTTTCAGACACTTTTGCCGTTATGAAAATTATCGGAATCTCCCTTAAATCGGGTCTTGACCTTAAAAACCTGCCGATCCTGAAACCGTCAAAGTCCGGAAGCATAACATCTATCAAAACAAGGTCAGGCTTCTGATCTTCAACAGCCCTGTAAAAATCCATTGCCCTCCCGAATACGCTCGTTGCATAACCATCAGCCCTGAGGGTTTCGGAAACCACGAGGGCT
>JALSHX010000207.1 GCA_026982025.1 Aquificaceae bacterium
TCAGAACATAGGACTCGTAACATCAATGACCGTTTACGCTCAGGTCAACGAGTACGGCTTTTTAATAACTCCCTACAGGAAGGTTGAGAAAGGCGTCGTGACGGATAAGATAGACTACCTCGCTGCGTACGAGGAGGAGGATTATGTAATTGCTCAGAGCACACCGGTTGACGAAAAGGGAAAGATCCTTGAGGAGAGGGTCCTTGCGCGCCACAAGAATGACATCAGAATAGTAAAACCTGATCAGGTGAATTACATTGATGTCTCTCCGAGACAGGTCATATCCGTTTCCTCCTCACTGATCCCATTCCTTGAACACGACGACGCAAACAGGGCTCTTATGGGTTCAAATATGCAGAGGCAGGCTGTTCCACTCATATTTACCCAGGCACCGCTCATTGGCACGGGTATGGAAAAGAAGGTTGCAAGGGATTCCCACTCCGTTGTTATTGCAAAGAGGGGTGGAACAGTAGAGGAAGTTTCCAGCAACAGGATCGTTATAAGGGTGAATCCTCAGGAAATTGACCCATCCGATCCTCTTGACCTGGGTATTGATGTTTACGACCTCAAGAAGTTCCAGAGAACCAATCAAAACACCTGCGTAAACCAGAGACCGATAGTTTACAAGGGTCAGAACGTAGAAGCGGGGGATGTTATTGCCGACGGTCAGTCTACCTTCAGGGGTGAGCTCGCTCTGGGTAGAGATGTGGTTGTTGCCTTCATGCCGTGGAGGGGATATAACTTTGAGGATGCAATTGTAATTTCTGAGAGGCTCGTCAAGGAGGATGTCTTTACCTCAATTCACATTGAGGAGCTTGAGGTTGAGGCGAGGGAAACACGGCTTGGAGAGGAAGACATAACAAGGCAACTCCCCGGCGTTCCGGAAAAAGCCCTCTCTCACCTTGACGAATACGGTATTGTCAGGGTCGGAACCTATGTCAAGCCCGGTGATATTCTCGTTGGTAAGGTTACCCCCAAAGGAGAGGCTCAGCTTACTCCCGAAGAGAAGCTACTTCAGGCAATATTCGGAGAAAAGACCAAGGATGTTAAGGATTCATCCCTAAGGTGTCCTCCCGGCGTTGAGGGAGTGGTCATTGATGTGCAGATCTTCACGAGGAGAACCGGCGAAAGGAGGAGTATGCTTGTTGATACCGTTGAGAGAGAAGAAATTGAAAAGCTACAGGACGAGCTTGAAGCAAGGAAGAATCTAATAATTGAGGGTAGAAACAGGGTCCTGAGAGACCTGATCCTCGGCAAGAAAATAGAGAAGAAGGTAACCATCAGGAGAAAGACCTACGATGAGGGAACAAAGATTGACGAACAGATCTTTAATTCCCTCATCAACTTTATAACCTCAAGACCCGACAACTTCTTCAAGAGCTCCAAGCTCATAAACCAGATTCAGGAGGTTGTCAAAAAATCTAAAAATCAGATTGACATACTAAACAAGATTTACGAGGAAAAGAGGAAAACCCTTTTCAGAAGAGGAGACCTCCCCCCCGGTGTAATAACCCTCGTCAAGGTTTATATAGCACAGAAAAGAAAGATCCGCGTTGGCGACAAGATGGCTGGGAGGCACGGAAACAAGGGTGTTATCTCCGTGGTGCTACCCGTTGAGGATATGCCTTTCCTGCCAGACGGGACTCCCGTTGACGTGGTGCTCAATCCCCTCGGAGTTCCCTCAAGGATGAACGTGGGTCAGATCCTTGAAACCCACCTCGGCTGGGCGGCAAAGGGGCTCGGCAAGAAGATCGGGGAAATGCTTGAGAAAGGCACCGACAGGAAGAAGCTTACAAAGTGGATGAAGGAAACCTACTCAATAGGAGACAAGACTGGCGAAAACGCAAGGTTCATTGAAGAATTCCTCAATTCCCTCACCGATGAGGAGTTTGAAAAGGTTATGAAGGAGTATGCCCAAAACGGAATTCCCATGGCGACACCTGCCTTTGAAGGTGCGGAGGAAGAAGCAATTAAGGAACTTCTAAAAAGAGCGGGACTTCCAGAAACGGGAAAAACCACCCTTTACGATGGGAGAACGGGAGAACCCTTTGACTTTGAAGTGACG
>JALSHX010000208.1 GCA_026982025.1 Aquificaceae bacterium
ATAATATGCAACCCTCTTTCCTATACCGCCCATTGGCGGTTTTCTAAGCTGAAGAGCAACTGCCATTTCATTACCTCCTGTTTTACTTAGTGGGAGAAAACTCCCTCTTCTTCCATAACCTTTCTCAGCACCTGCTTAAACCTGTTCCAGTTTTTGGTTTTGGGGTGGAACAGCATGTGCTTTGCGTTGAGTATAAGAAAGCCGATGTTCATGTTCTTTATGGGCTTGATAGTAAGGTCCTTGAGCCACTGGGGCACTCCTCCCATGAAGGGAATGGGTTTTTTTAGAATGGGGTCCTTGGCAACCTGATAGCCCTGCTTTTCTATCCAGCCGAATAGAAGCTCTCCGTCCTCAATTCTTCCGTGTTCGTAAACGCTGTCAAGGAAGAACTTGTCAAACTTCTTGGAGGGGTATTCGTCAATTACGCCTCTCTTTGCCATGACCCTGAGGATAGCTTTTAATACCTCCTCAACAAGGACTCCTTTTGGGCACCTGTGGGTGCACTTGTGGCATGATACGCACCGCCACATTACATCCGCTCTCTTCTGAAGCTCGTCAATGAGTCCGAGCCTGGCAAGGTATATGAAGTGTCTCGGATTGTACCTTTCATCCCAGTAATTGTGGACCGGGCAGGAAGCGGTGCAGTAGGAGCACTGATAGCAGTTAACTATGGTCTTACCTTCCGGCTGGGCTATAACCTCGTCGTAAAAGTCAAGGTCATAGTCGTCTATGGTTCTCGGGAGTATGATAAGGTTCCAGTCTCCCGAGACATCAATTCCGTCAACAACGAGCCTCTCCTTTCTGAGGACCCTTTCCGGCTCTACAAGGCTCCTCTCGTGAATAGCCATCTTTCACACCTCCTCAGGTAAACTCAACCGGTGCATTAACACCGAGTAATCTCCTTGCCATAACACCCGCGGGCGGGAAAAAGCCCTTCGCGCTGTGCATTGTTGAAAGGGTCATGTAGTCAACATAGGTTGCGTATATCATTGCAAGAAATATGTCAACAAAGAGGTATCCTTTGACCTTTATTCCGAATTCTTCAAGCTTTTCCGCTATCTGCTCGTAAATATGCTTGAACTGATCGTACTTCTCTCCGTACATCCTCCTTCCTTTTCCGCCCGTCGGTGATTCCTCTTTGAGAAACACTATTGCTCCCGTTTCGCTTGTGGGGTCCCAGATCCAGCTTGTCCACAGAATGTATTTGTCGGGAAACGTAAAGTGGAGCAGTTCGGCGGCGAGGTCCCTTGAGGATTTCACATCAACGCCTCTTATCCTCTTGGAAAACTCAAAAACCCTTTCGTCCCAGCTTTTGTTTTCCATTCCGTATAGAAGGTCGCTTATGGCTTCTTTGAGGTTTGATTCTCCCGTTTCCTCCACCACCTTTCCTTTCTTCCTTCTGGTGGAAAATACCCTTTCAAGGATAGCTTCAAGGTCATCCTTGCTGAGGGAAGGAAGCCTCTCCTTTGAAAGCTTTTCCTGAAAGAACCTTGATTTATCCTCAAGGTCCTCGTAAAACTCCTGGACGAACTCCTCACCCTCTCCGAGAATTTTCACAAGGTAATCCCTTATAAGGGCGTCGTCCAGCGTTGCAGGCTGAAAGCCGACTTCCTTCCTGTTATCACTCATATCACGCAGACACCTTCGCTCCTATAAATGTTGCCGCTTCAGCTCCAGCAGCTTCTCCTTCAGCAAGGGAAGACTCTATGTCAATCGGTCCCTTACAGGCACCCGCTATAAACACGCCGTTTTTGTTTGAGAGAATGTTAGAGCCCGACTCTTCCGATGGAACGAGGAACTCGCTATCTGGGTCCTGAGCGAGTCCGAGGATCTTTGCTATCTTCTTCGTTCCTTCAGAGGGTTCCATTCCAAGAACAAGAACAACGAGGTCCATCGGTATCTCTGCGGGTCTCTGAACTATGGTGTCTTCGTGCTTTACTCTTAGCCTTCCGTCCTGCGGGCTGTATGTGATCTCCGCTATCCTACCTCTTACATATCTCACGCCGTACTTCTCCTGAGGAGCCCAGTAGAAGGGATACTCCCATGTTCCGTAGGTTCTCACATC
>JALSHX010000209.1 GCA_026982025.1 Aquificaceae bacterium
GGTTATATCAAAGACTCCATCTGTTAATTCCGACACCTCAACGGATTTTTTAATGAGAGAGAGGGTTATATCAGAAACAGCAACTGGCTCAACGCCCGCCATTTTATTGATTCTGGAAATCTCTGATTTCTCAAGGTGGTCGGAGATTTTCTTCTCAACTTTGAGAAGTATTTTGTAAGCCTCGTAAGTTTTTTCAAGGGAGGGAAGGTCAACAATCGCGTAGGTGCCCATCAGGTAGAAAAGGTTCCGGGCATAAAGGGCGGAGCTGAGAAGAATTATCAGGATTATCACCCTCATCACAGGTCTTAAAATTAATGTAATGAAGAGAATTGTAGATAAGTTTACGGGCGTCGTTCTGGGGTCCGCTCTGGGTGACGCCATAGGAAAATCTGTTGAAGATGTTGTTGAAGAAGAGGTTTACGAGTTTTACGGAGGGAGGATTGAAGGTTTTGTTGCTCCACATCCTTCAAGCCCCGCATACGGTCAATTGCCGGAAGAAACGAGCGACGAAACAACCATAAGTACCATACTTCTTGAGAGCATAGTTTCAAAAAAAGCCATTGACATCAAGGATTTTCTCAACCGTTTAATTCTTTGGTATGAAGAGGAGGAAAAACACCGCTACCCGGACCCCGTCCTTTTGACAGCGATAGATCTTCTATCAAGGAACATCAATCCATCTTCCCACGGTATAACATCAGGCTCCGTTGAGGGCATACTGAGGAGTGTTGTTGTTGGACTTTTTCACTACTACGATCCCAACTTATCCGCCGAAGGCTCAAAGCTCGTATCCCTGCTTACACACAGGAGCGAGGCGATTGCGGACGGTTCCGCTGTTCTGGGAAGCGCCATTTCTTACCTCGTCAGCGAGGAGTTTAACCTTAAAGAAATGAATGAAAAAATAAGGTTTTTGAACGCACTTAAGGGATTTGTATCCAATAGAAGTCATCGCAGGATAATTGACACCGTTCAGGACCTTCTCCTTGAATCCGCCGATCTTGACATGGCAATAAAAAATCTCGGAAACGGTTCATACGTTTTTGAGTCTCTGCCCCTTGCACTTTTTATATTCCTGTCCAATACGGAAAGCCCTCTTGAAGGATTCTGGCAGGGTGTTAACTCCTACGGGAGCTTCGGAGGCGATACGGACTCAACGGGCTTCATAGTCGGTGCCCTTACGGGTGCCTGCTGGGGGATTGATGTATTTCCACGAGATCTAATAACCAACCTTGAGGGTGCAGATCGTTATGAATATCTCGCTAAAAAACTTTATGATATTACAGAAAACATGATAATAAGGAGGTAAATAAAATGCCCTATAAGCTCCAGGAAAGCTTTTTGAACACTGCGAGGAAAAGGAGGGTAAAGGTTTCAATTTACCTTGTAAACGGGGTGCGACTTCAGGGCAAGGTTCGCTCTTTTGATATGTTCACAATTCTACTGGAGGATGGCAGGCAGCAGACCCTCGTTTACAAGCACGCTATTACGACGGTTATCCCCCACGAAAGGCTGGAAATTGAATTTGAAGAAGCGGGAGTTCCCGGGCAGAGCTAAAACATTCCCGGGGGCTTCCCTTTGGATACAACGAGCCTGTCAACGGGCTTTCCGCCCTTGAGATGCTGATCCACTATCTCCTTCACATCTTCGGGCTTAACATTTCCGTACCAGATGGCGTCGGGGTAAACTACTATACTGGGTCCCATCATGCAGGGACCGAGGCATCCCGTAGGTGTAACCGCTGTGCTCATAAAAAGCTCGGGATCCTCCTGAAGTTTCTCCATGAAAACCTGATAGATATCCCTTCCTCCCTTTTCCGCACATGAACCCTGCGGATGTCCCGGAGGACGCTGATTGACGCATATAAAAACGTGCCTGAATTCCATCCTTCTACCTCCTCAATAGTCCATGAAAATTTTACCAGTAAGGTGATAAAATCCTTATGAGTTTAATCAAATCACTTTAAAATCTTTCCTGTCATTCTGTAAAAAATCACGAGGTCAAGGGCTGAAAGGGGGATTCCCACCATTCGGGAAAGTTCCTCAATTCTCCTTTCAGCTTCAAG
>JALSHX010000210.1 GCA_026982025.1 Aquificaceae bacterium
CATAACCTTTTCCACCTTGCCCTTGAATTTAGCCCTGTACTTTGGGTCCTGAGTAGCCACACCGGTGGGGCATGTATTCAGGTGGCATGCCCTTGCCATCACACAGCCTTCCGCTATCATAGCTGCCGTTCCGAAGCCGAACTCCTCTGCTCCCAGAAGTGCTCCGATGATGACATCCTTTCCCGTCCTCATTCCGCCGTCAATCCTAACCCTGACCTTGTCCCTCAGGTTGTTTTCCATCAGGGTTCTCTGGGTTTCAATAAGACCGATTTCCCAGTAATTTCCCGCGTTCTTTATTGACGAGTAAGGAGAAGCTCCCGTACCTCCCTCAGCACCGCTGATTTGAACAACATCTGCATAAGCCTTTGCTACTCCCGCAGCGATCGTCCCCACACCCCTCTCCGCAACGAGCTTGACGCATACCCTTGCCTCGGGGTTTGCCTGCTTCAGGTCGTGGATCAGCTGGGCGAGGTCCTCTATTGAGTAAATGTCGTGGTGGGGAGGAGGTGATATGAGTGAAACGCCGGGCTGGGAATGCCTGAGCTTTGCAATGTAATCGTTAACCTTGTGACCCGGAAGCTGTCCCCCCTCACCGGGCTTTGCTCCCTGAGCTATCTTTATCTCAATGTCCTTGGCGCTTGCAAGGTAAGTCGGTGTAACGCCGAAGCGTCCGCTGGCAACCTGCTTTATGGCGGAGTTCTTTATAGTCCAGTAGCGTTTGGGGTCCTCTCCTCCCTCTCCCGAGTTTGACCTCATTCCAAGCCTGTTGCACGCCTCCGCAATTACCTCGTGGGCTTCGGGCGAAAGGGCACCGAGGGACATCCCTCCCGTTACAAATCTCCTGAGAATATCCTCCTCGGGCTCAACCTCCTCAATAGGAACGGGTTTTTCCGCCTTTTTGTAGTCAAGGAGGTGCCTTATGAAGGTGGGATGCTGGGAATTGGCAAGTTTTGAAAACTCAAGGTAATCCTTGTAATCTCCGCTGTCAAGGAACTTGTGGAGCGCCCTGACAACATGGGGAGACCATGCATGAAACTCCCCTCCCTTTCTGAACTTCATCTCTCCCCCGTACTCAAGCTCCGGCTCCTCCCCATCGTAGGCGAGGTTGTGCCTTGCCAGCATTGAATGTTCAATCTCCTCAATCCCATCCGCCTCAAGGGTGACGGGAGTCCCCGTGAAGAACTTTTCCACAACATCCCTGTTGAGGCATACGGTGTCAAAAATCTGGGCACCGTGGTAAGAGTTTAGGGTTGAGATTCCCATCTTTGACATGATCTTCAGGAGACCCTTTTCAAGGGCTTCCTTGTAATTTAGAACAGCCTCCCTGTAGGGAACCTCAATCTGCCCGCTCTCGCAGAGCTCGTATATCGTCTCATAAGCGAGGTAGGGATAGACTGCGCTTGCGCCGTACCCAATTAGGCAGGCGATCTGGTGGGTGTCTCTGGCTTCGCCCGTTTCCATAATAAAGGACACCCTCGTTGAAAGCCCTCTCCTTGCAAGGTGCCTCACGCATGCCGCAATGGCAAGGAGACTGGGAATAGCTACCCTGTGCTTGTTAATGTATCTATCTGAAAGAATTATTATCTGAGCCCCTTCCCTTACAGCCTCCTCAACCCTGTGCTGGAGGGTCTCAATGCCGAGCATAAGGTCATTTATGGGGATCTCCTCATAGAGGGCGTCCATAATCAGCTCCGATATCCTTCTCTCTCCCGCCATGTCCTGAAGCTCAACTATGTTGTAGCTCCTCTCTTTGGGATAGCAGATGGGTATCCTGACAACCCTGAAATCACTCTGTTTCTCAATAGCTCTTAGCTCCTCCTCAAGGAGTATGGGTGAATCTATCTGAAGGCGCCGTGCGTGATGGGGAGTTTCTTTTAGAAAATTTCTCTTGTAGCCAAGGTTCATCTTCAGCGACATGACGAGCCTTTCCCTGATGGGATCAATTGGAGGATTCGTTACCTGAGCAAACCTCTGCTTGAAGTACCTGAACAGGAGCTGGGGTCTCTCCGCAAGGGGAGGAAGGGGTGTGTCGTCTCCCATTGAGAATGTTGGTTCAATTCCCTTCTCCGCCATTGATTGAATAACATTCTTTATCTCCTCTTTGGTGTAACCAAAGGCTACCTGCTTCCTCCTTCTGTCAGGATCTTCCCTCGGGGGGCTGACGGCTGGTTCTCCGCATAAGTCCCTAAGCCTTACAAGAAATTTGTCAATCCATTCTCTGTAAGGCTTTGAGGAGGCTAAGCCTTCAAGAACCTCCTCCGTTTTCAGGAACCTGCCCTCCTTCAGGTCAACAACCACCGTATCTCCCGGACCGAGCCTCCCCTTCTCAACTATTTCCCTGTCCGAGAGATCAACCATTCCCACCTCGGAGCCGAGAACCATTATTCCGTCAGCAGTCAGAACATAGCGGGCGGGTCTGAGCCCGTTTCTGTCAAGATGGGCTCCCACCTTATCACCGCAGACAAAGGCAATAGCCGCCGGTCCGTCCCAAGGCTTCATAAGGAGGGACTGGTACTCAAAGAATGCCTTAACATCTTCCGAAAGCTCGGGAACATGCTCCCACGCGGGGGGAATGAGCATATTTATGGCGTGCTCGGGTGGGTATCCTGCAAGGCAGAGAAGCTCAAAAACCCTGTCAAGGGAAGCGGAATCGCTCTCCTCATAGGTCACGAGCGGTTCAAGGAGATCCTCTTTGCCCTCAAGTAGCTCGTGCTCAAGCTCGTGGCAGAGGGCGGTCATCCAGTTCCTGTTTCCCTGAATGGTGTTAATCTCACCGTTGTGAGCAGAAAGTCTGAGGGGCTGGGCAAGACGCCAGTTGGGAAGAGTGTTGGTTGAGTAACGCTGATGGAACATGCAGACGGCGGATTCAAAGTCCTCATCAAGCAGGTCAGGGTAAAACCTGTCCAGCTGAGGGGCAACGAGCATCCCTTTGTAAACTATCGTTCTGGTAGAGAGGGAGGGGCAGTAAACCCTATCCTCGCCGAATTTCTTTTCAAGGGACTTCCTGATAAAGTATAGTGTGAGCTCCCTCCTGTCGTGGGGAACTCCCTCCATGTCAAGGAGGAGGTGTTTTATTACAGGCATAACCCTCAGAGCTGACTCACCGACAGCGTCTGTATTTACGGGAACTTCTCTCCAGCCAACAACCTTTATCCCTGCCTTGACGAACTCAGCGGTGACCTTCTCCTCTATGTTTTCATAAAGAAAAAAAACACCAACCGCAAGGTTGGTCATGTCCGATATTTCAAAACCCCTTTCCTCAATGACCTTTCTGAAGAACCTGCGAGGGATTTGGGTCAGAATTCCCGCGCCGTCTCCTGTCTTTCCGTCTCCTCCGATTGCTCCCCTGTGAGTGAGGTTTTTTACCGCGGTTATCCCCCACTCAACGATCCGGTGGCTTGGCTCCCCCTTTATGTTGCAAACGAAGCCAACTCCGCAGGAGTCGTATTCCCGTAAAGTCATACTTCACACTCCTTTAGTTTTAGCGAAAGTATATATAATATACTCCCTTTATGACAAAAACCCTTCCCCTTTAAATCATATTTATTATGATCTTACGAGCGATGGAAAGGGAGATCCTTGAGGTCCTGAAGGAGATCAAGGATCCAGAGATACCTATTGACATTGTCAATCTTGGTCTTATTTACGGAGTCAGGGTGGTAGAAGGTGTTGCTCACATAGAGATGACCCTGACGGTTCAGGGATGCCCCGCGAAGCAGTTTTTTGCCGAGCATATTAAGAGTAAGGTAAAGGAAAAGTTCCCTGATCTGAAAGAGGTTGTTGTAGAATTTGTTTTTGAACCGCCCTGGACAAAGGAGAAAATTTCTCCTGAAGGCAGGGAGCAGTTGAGGCGTCTCGGATGGGAAGTTTGAAAGACAACATAAGGGCGCTGGCTGAAGCCATTGAAAGGGAGTCTGTCCTCATACACAGGGATGCTCTCATTGATGGATACAAGGATGTTCATAAGTTTTCGCGCTTCGGAATTGACAAGATTATTTCCAAGGCGGCCGAGTACGGAGGGAAAAAAGGAGCCAAAACCCTCAGGGAAAGGTACGGAGTTTATACCGACAGGCTTGACGAAGCCCTTGAACTGCTTACAATAATCGCGGAATCCTCAAGGCTCATAGACCTCTTTGAGTACGACCTTGAATCAATGGAGCTCTATGTTGAGGGTTCAATTCTCGTGGAGGCTGTCGGTTCAAGTGACAAGCCCGTCTGCAAACCCATGGCGGGATTCTTTAAAGGCTTCCTTGAGGACCTTCTTGACAAGAAGTTTGAGGTAGAGGAGGTTGCCTGCTCCGCTCAGGGTCATGAGCGGTGCGTTTTTAAGGTGAAGAATCTTTAAACCACCGGAGGTTTAGCCATGGACAGGTTTGAGGAAAAAATCATCTCCCTTTACAATAAAGCGATTAACAGCGAGCCACTCACCCAAGAGGAGGCTCTGTTTATTTTGCAGGTTGCCGACGACTATGTTCCCTTTCTCGTTCACTTTGCCCAGAAGATAAAGAAGAAGTTTTTCCCCGAAAACGAGCTTGAGTTCTGCTCCATAATAAACGCAAAGAGCGGTGCCTGCTCAGAGGACTGTGCCTTCTGTGCCCAGTCAAAGTTCTACAAGACACCCATTAACATCTACAACCTCGTTCCAAAGGACGAAATAGTGGAAGGCGCCCAGCGGGGCGTTGAATTCGGTGCAAACAGGTACTGCGTAGTTCTTGCAGGAAAAAAGGCGACGCAGGATGAGGTGGAGAGGATCGCAGAAGCGGTAAGAGAGGTTAAAGATGTGGAGAACATACCCATCAATGTCTGCGTGTCTGCGGGCACTATGGATGAGGAGAGTCTGAGAAAGCTCAAAGAAGCGGGAGTAAAGAGAATCAACCACAACCTTGAGTCCTCAAAGAACTTCTTTCCGAGAATAGTTTCAACCCACATGTGGGAGGAGAGGTACGAAACAATTAAAAGAATAAAAAAGGTGGGGCTCTCAACCTGCTCTGGCGGGATCTTCGGAATGGGAGAGAGCGATGAGGACAGAGTTGACCTTGCTCTCACATACAGGGAGCTTGAGGTTGATTCAATTCCCCTGAACTTTTTGATGCCGATTGAGGGAACTCCTCTTGAAAATGCTCCGGGAGTAAAACCCCTTGAAGCTCTCAAGATCATAGCAATGTTTAGATTTACCAATCCCCGGGCGGAGCTCAGGCTCTGCGGTGGAAGGGAGCAGAATTTGAGGGACTTCCACGGAATGGCGGTTCTCATGACGAACGCTATGATGGTGGGTGGGTATCTCACAAGAGCGGGAAGGGACATTAAAAAGGACTATCGGCTCCTTGAAGACCTCGGGGCAAGGAGAAAAGAGCACATCCTTACCTGAAGGATACCTTTCATCTATTAAAATTTTTTGTATAGATATTCATGCACCGGAGGAAACTGTATGAAGTTTGAGGTTGACAGGGAAGAGTTTGATGAGGCACTCAAAAAGGCAAGGGAAGCGACAGAGAAGAAGTCAGCCTTGCCCATTCTCACCAACCTCCTGATAAGTGCCAACGAAGACCACCTTGAGATTAGGTCAACGGACCTTGAAAACTACCTGACTCTTTCCATCAAAGCGGATGTTCAGGATGGAGGAAAGGTCTGCGTCAGCTCACGGAGTCTATCGGACATTGTGAGAAACCTCAATTCGGCGGTGGTAACAGGAGAAACTGATGGAGAAAGGTTTCATCTAACGGGAGGGAGAAGCAAATTCAAACTTCCCACCGTTAGTCCCGAGGACTTTCCCGAATTCCCTTCCCTTGAGGAGGGGCAAAATAAAATAAGCGGAAATCTTGTTCTAAAGGGCATTGAGAAAACCGAATACGCCATTGCAAAGGAGGAGACGAGGATCTCCCTACAGGGGATGTACATAAGGTCCCACGAGGGAAGAATTCACTTTGTAGGTTCCGACGGACACAGGCTTGCCCTCTACGAACCGGAAGGTGAGTTTTCCTACGAGCTACTCATCCCCAGAAAAAGCCTCAGGGTAATCATGAGGCTTCTGACGGGCATTGAGGAGGTAAGCATTGCAAGGAGTGAGGACGGAAACTTTGCCTACATGGCGGGCGAGGACTGGAGGCTTGCCATAAGGCTACTTGAGGGAGAGTACCCCGACTACCTTGCGGTAATTCCTTCAGAGTTCACCGTTGAAGCGCTCTTTGAAGCGGAGGAAACCCTCAGGGCACTCAGAAGGCTCAGCGGTCTTGCCGAAGGCAAGATGTTTCCCATTAAGATAACGATTTCAGACAATCTCGCCCTCTTTGAGTTCGCTGATCCTGAATTCGGTGAGGGAAGGGAAGAAATTGACATTGACTATGTGGGAGAGACTTTTGAGATCGGCTTCAACGGAAAGTACATTATGGAAGCCCTTGATTCCTTTGAATCTGAAAAGGTCTGGTTTAAGTTCACCACTCCCGACACGGCTGCAATTCTTGAAGCGGATGACAGGGAGAAGGATCCCTACCGGTGTATAATTATGCCCATGAGGGTGTGAGGGAGTAAGTTGGAGAAGCTGGCGATTATCTTTGCCCTTTTTGCAGTATTCATTCCCGTCAGTGTACTGTCCTCTGACAAAGAAATCGCCGTCGCTAAGGCCAAAAAGTCCATCAAGTACAAAAAGAAGAAGCACAAAAAGAGACCGAAAATAAAGTATCCCTACAAAGCAAATGTAAAGGTGAGCGCGGAAAAGCTCAAGATGAAGGAGCTTTTGAAAGACATCTATGAATAGCAGGGACAGTCTGAAGATCATTGAAGAGCTCAAGCTCCGTCAGGGAGACACATGGAGAGTATTAAAAATTATGAGCGAGTTCGTTCAGGGCTTTGACGAGCTTGGGCAGGTGGGACCTGCAATAACCTTCTTCGGAAGTGCCAGAAGCAGGGAAAAGGACAGGTATTACAAACTTGCATACGAGACCGCCTACAACCTCGGACAGCTCGGCTACACCGTCATAACGGGAGGGGGTCCCGGAATAATGGAGGCGGCTAACAGGGGAGCTTACGACAGCGGTGCTCCCTCCGTGGGCCTCAACATTGAGATTCCCCTTGAACAGCATCCGAACCGCTATCAGACCCTCTCCCTGAAGTTTGACTACTTCTTCGTCAGAAAGGTTATGCTCATAAAATACTCCTTAGCCTATGTTATCTTTCCGGGAGGGTTCGGCACCTTTGACGAGCTATTTGAAGCCCTCACCCTGATTCAAACGGGCAAGAGCTACAAGTTTCCCCTTATCCTCGTGGGAAGAGAGTTCTGGCAGGGGCTCCTTGACTACATGGATAAGACAATGGTAAAGTTCGGAACAATTGACTGCGAGGACCTTTGCCTGATGAATCTCGTTGACACACCGCAGGAGGTTGTTGATATCATTTACGAGAGGAGCAAGGAAAAGTACAGATTTCTTGAAGAGTATTACGGCGAGAGGACGCCATACATGGAAAAACTGAAGGAGATTCTCAAAAACCATGAGGCTAATTCACATAGCTGACCTCCACGCAGGGAAAACCCTCGGGAGGCTCAGCAGAAACCCGGACCTTGCCCATGCCCTTGAACAGGTCGTTGCTTTTGCAAAGGACAGCAGGGCGGACGCCGTTCTTGTAGCCGGAGATGTCTTTGACAAGGCTAACCCCGACAACGAGTCAAAGGAATTAATATTTGACTTTTTTCTTCGCCTGAAAGACATCGGTTGTGAGGCGATCGTGATAAGTGGAAACCACGACAGCTACGACTTCATGAAGAGCATAAGCGGGCTTACCCGCCTTGCCAATGTCCACATTTTTGACAGACCCTCTAAAGACAATTGCATCTACAGTCTGGGCGATGTTGCAATTGCCTGCCTTCCCTACCCCTCCGAGAGGGTATTAACGCCCGCGGATGAAGACTCAAAGAGGAGCTACGGAGAGCTCGTTGCGAGATTCATAACCTACCTCGCCCAGAGGGCGAGGTCCCTTAGTGATAAAACAATACTCCTCGCCCACCTCTTTGTTGCGGGTTCCCGATACACAAACACCGAAAAGGTCGCAAGCGTGACCCTCCATTATGCGGTCCAGCCCTCAAGCCTTGAGGGCTTTGATTATGTGGCGCTGGGCCATGTTCACCGCTACCAGAGAATTGAGACCGCCCCCGTCCCCGCCTACTACACGGGGTCAATGTTCCAGCTTGACTTCTCCGAGGCGGGAGAGGAGAAGTTTTTTAACTTCATAGTTTTTGATGAGGACCTAAAGGTTGAAAAGATCAAGGTGGACCAGAAGATTGAACTCAAAGAGGTATCTATCAAACAGGACGAGGTGAGCTATCAAATGGGTAAATTAAAGACTGGTCATAATTATTTGAAGATCAATCTTTACCTTGAAAACAAAACTACCGCGGGTAGTTTATTGGAAATGATTAAGAAAGACCTCGGAGAGAAGCTGGTCAGGATAGAACTTATTACAGAAGGTGAGAGAACGCCCGAACCGGAGTTCCAAGAAGAGCATTTAAACCCCATTGAAATCTACAGGCTTTATTACCAGCAAAATCACGGGGGCGATCTCCCGCCGGACCTTGAAAAGACCTTCGTGGAAATACTTAAAGAAGCAGAGTGAATTTCGGGTAATTTTACCTTGACCAGAATTTGTCCATCAATCATAATTTTTATCAGGATAGGATTATAGGGGGGAATATACCCACTTTTCCTGCCTCTAATCCGTCCTAAGTCCACAGAAAGGAGGTGCGTTATGAGGCAGTTAAGAATACCTCTGTCAATATTGCCTTTTATGATCTTTGTCCTCCTCATGGGAAACGGGAATGCCTTACAGGTACTGCCCTCTCAACCATTTATACCCAATAAAGGTATTGCGAATGAAAGGATTAAATTTCTCAAGTCTTCACCCATTGGAAATATAAAGATTCTGGATAACGGAACAATACTTTACGAAGTATTCCACTACTCTGAAGGCGGTCCGAGAAAACTAACTTTCAAGGAGGTATTCCCAAAAACAAAGGTCAAAGGTGGCAAGGTAGCCCGCACTAAAGTGAACATTTTTACAAAGGATAACCCATTGACCGGAATTCAAACATTTAAGACAGTTTCAATGGGTACTCCGTGGAAAGGAATTGGTGTCCAATTACAATCTGTCAGAAACAATATTGAAAAGGTATTTATCGTTTTTCCCTACTCTGAACCGGCCCAGATAAGGGTAAAAATAGAGGGGATAGATAATTTGCGCGTCAATGCCAGGGGCGAGCTTGAATTACAGATTAAAGGTGAAACCTTAACATTCTCAAAGCCCATAGCTTACCAGCTAAGTGGTCAAAATAAAAAAATACCGGTTGAGGTCTCTTACCGGACCGAAGGAAATTCCTACGGATTCCGTGTTGGAGAATATGACAAAAGTAAGGTACTCTACATTGATCCCCTTATTGCAAGCACCTACTTCGGCGGTTCAGATGCACAGACTATAAATGATGTAAAGGTTGGACCGGATGGAAAGATATATGTGCTCGGAGTAACAGACAACAGCCTTTTTTATACAGACACAACCACACCTCCTGCGGGGGCGGTTAATTACCTCCCTCCAACAGCAACAACGGCAAATAATCGGGAGATATTCATTGCAAGACTGTCCCCAGATCTTTCAACTCTGGAGATAATTACATATTTAATAAGTTACGGAATAGATTCAGCAGGGCAAATGGTAGTAGTTGATAAGGATCCTGCTACGCCAAATACCTTTGGTGTATATTTCGTAGGTCAGGGGGCTTTTGGAGGAACACAAAACCCGCAATTGCCATGTACTAACCAATATGTGAGGTCCGGACAGTCCTTAGGCGATGCAGATGCTTTTATAGCAGCTTTGGATCAAGATTTACAAAATCCACTTATAACATGCCTGGGCTCAAATAGAAATGAGGGCTTTTCAACAATTGATGTTTATAGGGATTCTTCTGGACAGTTATACTTCTTTGCTGCAGGTTATTCAGGTGGCAATCCTCCTACCGACTTTGACGGTGCAGGTGGATTGACTCCATACCAACCAGATAACACAAACACATCATACACAGATTGGTATGTAGTAAGGTTTGATGCCAACCTTATTCCTCAAATAGGAACAATGCTTGGGGGCAGTTCAGACGAAGGGGCATCTGATATTGAAGTTGATTCTGATGGCAATGTGTGGGTTGCAGGCTTTGTTCAACACGGAATTCCCGCTTTTTCAGTATTTTTTCCGACAACAACCGGAGCTTTTTCAACTTATGACGATTGGGATACGGGGGCAGTTGTAAAACTAAGTTTCAATCTTGACCAGCTTCTAATATCAACACTTATAGATTCCGCATGGGATGGAACATCTTATCCAAAGATAGTGCTTTACCCATCAAAAAACACCTCAACACTTCAAAGAATTTTTGCTGTTGCGCCAAGCGGTATGTCATCAGGTAGCAGAATGATATTTGCCTTCACTACAGATCTTGCCAACAGAGTAACCTTTGATGCTGGTGTACTTGTATCCGATCCAAGTAAATCTGTAGCATATTCAAGTCTTGAAATAGGACCAAACGGGCGCCTGTGGATAGGAGGCTCTTCTAATGACAGCCTAAATCTTTCATTTTCACCACACTCCTTTAGACCGAGGCAAAGCGAATCTTATTTCATTGCAAGGCTTAGCTATAACCCCCACCCTACGGATATAACTCAGGACAATTTAACCTTAGAAAAAATGACTCTAATAGGGGGAACCAACGCAATATTTGGCTGCGGTCCAGGTGGCGTGTATGCAATCAACTTTGACTCCTCAAACAATGTAATAATAGCTGGAATGACTCACTTTGACGATTTTCCAACTACTTCAGGTGTCTTAGACACCACGTTTGGAGGTTGCGACACCGTCACTCCATATACATCAGTTCAATGGGGAGACGGCTTTATAACAATCTTGGATTACGACCTGTTTGATCCAAATACTGCACCTGTTATAACTGCCTTCAATCCAGATCAGCCTTCTTACAACCAAGGTGACACCGCAACCTTCTCATGGACCATAGACCACACGGAATCTGATACTATCACCTGTGACCTTGACATAGACAGCGACGGCACGCCAGAGTACACGGGAATTGATTGTATGAATACCACAAGCCAGACCCACACTTTTACCCAGAGCGGAACATTCAATGTAAAACTCCTTATAAACGATCAGTACTTTACCGGTGCTAACCAGGTCACACAGACAATAACGGTTGTGGTCAATTCACTGCCCGTTATTAACTCCTTCTCAGCAAACCCCTCACCTATTGATGTTTCCCAGTCAACAACTTTCTCATGGAACATATCGGACCCAGACGGGGATCCTCTAACCTGTGCAATAGATGTAAACAACGACGGGACCGCAGAACAAACCATTACCAACTGCACAAATTCTTCAACTTATACCCACACCTTCAATCAGGCGGGGACATATACAGTTAAGCTGACGGTCACAGACTCCAACGGGGGAAGCACACAGCGGACACTCACTCTCATAGTGAACACTCCTCCTGTTATTAATTCCTTTACAGCCAATCCGAACTCGGGAAATGCTCCTCTTGATGTAACCTTCTCATGGGACATTTCTGACGCTGACGGGGATACGCTTATATGCAGAATAGATGTTGACAATGACGGCACATGGGATTATGAAATCACAGCCTGCCCAGAGAAGGGAAATCAAAAGCATACTTTCAATCAAGATAAAACCTTTACAGTAAAATTTAGCATTGTTGATGAGAACGGCACCACAGCAAATAAAACAATTACCGTAAAAGTTACAAAGTTAACATCTCCTGAAGACAAAGGGGATCAGCAGAACAAACAAACTTCCAAAACCTCGGGTTCGTGCAACACTACAGGCAACTTATTTTTGATAGTCCTTACCTTATTTATTTCATTTATGATAAGGAAAAAGAAAAAGGTGTAAATTAAAGAAAATTATCTATATAATGAAAGTAAAGAGGGAGGGAGTCTTTTTATCCTTCCTCTTTTATTTTCAAAGGAGGTTTTATCATGTGGCGGGTTTTGTATTTAGCCCTTTTACTATCATTTATTTTATTATTCACAGGCTGTAGTAAAAAAAAGAAATCGGACAAGCAGGAAAAGACTCCAATATCAGCTTATAAGGAAGACAAAAGAACCTCGGCAATAAAAAGGTTGAAAAAAGCATCAAAAGAATATTTTGCTATAAATTTTGAAGACAATATTCCAACCTTTATAGGTATGAATTTTCCTATCCCCCAATCCGTTGGCACTAACCCCGTAATACAGGCATTGTACTTTATTAAGGAATATAAAGATATATTTGGCTTTAAGGATCCTTCAATAGAACTTTTTCCCGACAGGATAAATACGCTCAGTGGTGGTATAAAACTCGTGGTTTTCAAGCAGAAGCATGCCAATGTGCCCGTATTCGGATCAAATTTAGTAATCGGCATTTACCAAAACAAAGTAATTTTTGCAAGTGGTAGATGGCTACTTCCTGAAAGCAAACTTGAACTGCCGAAACTTAACAGCACACAAGCGTTAGAAAAGGCAAATAAGTATTTTACAGATATGAAAATACTCGGTTTACCCAAGCTTGTTATATTTAATGGAAAAATTTTAGGGCTGGACAATAAAAAGAGTATATATGCGTGGCAGATTCCTCTTGAAGGTATTGACACTTCTGGTAAATATGTGAAAGGACTGCTTATTTTGAATGCCTATAACGGCAAGAAAGAATTTTTTGCTTCAAGTATTGCAGAAGCGAAACGCTTTAACATATACAATGTAAGTGCTTTTATAAACCCTAATGTATGCATACTGACTATCAATCTTATTTACACACAAGATGGTCCTGCCCCTGGATACACTCCGGGTACCGATCCACTACTTGACGATCTCTATGCATACTCGCACGCTGTGTACGATTTCTTCCTTGAAGAGTTTAACAGAGACTCTTTGGATAATGATGGCATACCCTTTAATATGTTCGGAAAGTGGAATGTAGACAATGCAATGTCAATAGGACCGTGCATGAGTTTCGGTAATGACTTTACAACTTTAAGCACTGTGGGTCATGAATTTATACACGGAATCATAGGATTTACAAGCGGTTTAATATACGCAAATCAACCGGGAGCTTTAAACGAAAGTTTTGCGGATGTGTTCGCAGAATTATTGGAAGAGAAAAAAGGGGGTGGGGCTGATTGGTTAATGTGCAGAAGGTCTGGCTCCTGTTATAGAAATTTAAGAAATCCTCCGGATAAGGGACATCCGGATCACATGGATGATTTCGTACCCTGCCCCCCGGGGCAAAGTCCTTCCTCTGGCAATGATTTCTGCGGTGTACACACTAATAGTGGAATACCTAACAAAGTTGCTTATATGCTCGCTAAAGGAGGTGCACACAGAGGATTTACAATAAACCCCATCGGCGT
>JALSHX010000211.1 GCA_026982025.1 Aquificaceae bacterium
CGGAGAGGCAGGTGAGAAGCTTGGCTTTCTTCCCGGAACCATTGCAGAAAAAGTTGACCCTTACCTGAGACCCTTATACGATGCCCTCTACGATATGGTTGACTACGATAAAGCCGCATATCTCCTTGAAAGAAACATCATTGAAATAGCTCCCCTCGCATTCATGAGGGGAAGGACCCTGAACGATGCCTTCATAATTCTGGACGAGGCGCAGAACGCAACGAGAGAACAGATGAAGATGTTTCTGACAAGAATCGGGTTCGGATCAAGGGTCGTTATAACGGGAGACATAACACAGATAGACCTTCCCAAAAAGGAACACTCAGGACTCGTTGAGGCTCTGAGAATATTAAAAGGTATTCAAGGCATAGATTTTATCTGGTTTTCACAGGACGATGTCGTCAGACATCCTATTGTAGCGAAAATAATTCTTGCCTACGAAAGCCATGAACGAAGTGCTGATAAAGGCGAAAAGGGCAAGGAGGCTCAAAAAGAGGATACGGAGGACGGCGGAAAAGGTTCTTGATATACTTTCCGTAACAGATTCCGAGGTGAGCATACTCCTGACCGACGACGAAGAAGTCAGGGAACTAAACAGGTCCTTTCGCGGAAAGGATTACCCAACAGATGTTCTCTCCTTTTCCATTGACGAGGAGGTTGGAGGAAAAAGAATACTCGGAGATGTTGTAATCTCGGTTGACACGGCGAAGAGGCAGGCAGGGGAGAGAGGAGAAACGCTCACCCAAACCATTAACAGACTCCTGATCCACGGAATCCTACACCTTTTGGGATACGATCACGAAAAGAGTCCCGAAGACGCGGTGGTTTTTAAAAAAATGGAGGAAATGATCTGTGATAGGGTCGGAGGAGGCTCGTGAACTGATTCATCTGGCGAGGAATGCACTAATATCCACATTCAGGGGCACAGAATTTAAACCCTCAACAGAGGTAAAAGAAAAGTACTCCCAAAAAATGGGAGCCTTCGTAACACTCCACTCCTATCCATCCGGAAAACTAAGGGGCTGTGTTGGAATTCCTTACCCGGTTTATCCCCTATGGATGGCGGTGGTTAGTTCAGCAATATCATCTGCCTTTAAAGATCCGAGATTCCCCCCCCTTCGGGAAGAGGATCTTAAGATAATCGTCATTGAATTATCTATTCTAACGCCTCCCGAGGAAGTACCGAGTGATGATCTTCCCAGAGGGGTAGAAGTTGGTAAACACGGCCTTATAGTTGACTCAGGAGGAATTAAGGGTCTATTACTCCCTCAGGTTGCTGAAAAATACGGATGGTCTTCAATAGAATTTCTTGAAAATACATGCCTCAAAGCAGGTCTTGACAGGAACTGCTGGAAGCGGGAAGATACAAAAGTATATACCTTTCAAGCCCTAATATTTGAGGAGGCAGAGCCCTGGGGGAAAATATTGAGGATCTCAAGCGAATCCAGATAGAGTACTCAAAGAAAGTGATTAAGGAAGACGACTTTGATTCAATTGAAACCATCGGAGGAATGGATCTCACCTTTGAAAAAACGAAAGAAAATCCGACGAAGGCGTGGGCTAGTCTCGTGGTGATTGAAAGAAAGACCCTGAAGACCATTTATACACTCGTAGTTGACGATTTTGTTGATTTTCCTTATATACCCACTTTTCTGGCTTTCAGGGAAATGCCCCTTTTACTGAAGCTTTACGAAAAGGCTAAAATCAAACCCGATGCCTACTTTATAGACGGACAGGGGATTGCACATCCAAGGGGATGCGGAATAGCATCTCACTTCGGTGTAGAGACGGGAGAGGTATCCGTCGGAGTTGCAAAAAGCAGACTTTTCGGATACTTTAAGGAGCCGGGACCAAAAAGGGGAAGCATCTCTCCCCTGACATACAAAAAGGATGTCGTGGGAGCGGTGCTCAGAACAAAGGACAATACAGCACCCGTCTTTGTTTCGGTGGGACACAGGATCAGCCTTGATAGTGCTGTGGACCTCGTTCTTGAGACCTCAAGGTTCAGAATACCTGAA
>JALSHX010000212.1 GCA_026982025.1 Aquificaceae bacterium
TTGTAATACAGCTTAATAACATCAACAGAAACTCCCGCTTGAGCAGGAGTGCATGGACCGGGGGAAATTACTATTCCACCGACACCCATATCCTTAACTTCCTCGGGGGTAATTCTGTCGTTTCTGACCACTTTTACAGTGGCTCCGAGCACTTCAAAGTATTGGACGAGATTGTAGGTAAAGGAATCGTAGTTGTCAATCATCAAGAGATCAGCCATGGAATAATATTATCAGACACTGGGTTCAAAAAGACCCATCTCGGAGGCTTTTTTAATATAAGACATCACCTCATCATCTGATAGTTGATGAAAGTCCCTGTAAAACATTCCCACCGCAAAACTAAACTCTCCCGCCCTGTGATAACAGATGAAGCGGTCAGAAATATCCTTAAACCGTAAATCAGAATCCGAAGGGCACACGGGAACAGCAACAGCAACCATTTTGGCACCCCTTCTTTTGGCAAAACCGCAGGCCGCAATAGCTGTATAGCCTGTGGCAATTCCATCGTCAACTACTACCACCTGTCTGTTTTCCATATCCGGATACCCTGAGGGCAGGAACTTGGACTCTCTCCTCCTTATTTCTTTCAGCTCTCTGTCCGCTATATTCCTTATGCTTTCCGAGTCAAGCTTTGCAGAGTTTACTATGTCCTGATCAAGGTAAGTTGAGCCGTCGGGATCAACGGCTCCGAAACCTGCCTCCTCATTCCAGGGAAGTCCCAACTTGCGGACTATAACAAGACTCATGGGAAATCTGAGTTCCGTTGAAATGGCAAAGGCAACGGGAACTCCTCCCCGGGGAATTGCGAGAATGAGGGTATTATCAGAGAGGTTTAACTTTTCCCTCAAAACCCCTGCAAGAAGAAGCCCTGCCTCCTCCCTGCCGGAAAAGGTCATACCAGCTTTTCAAATAACGAGTTCAGGCTATCAAGCTTTCTATAAGCCTGAACTATAACATAACTGAGCTGATCTCCCTCCGCTATTGACAGGTCGTAAAGGATCATACTGACATCTTTCAGAACTTCGTAAAGGGTTGAGTACATATCCTCCCCGAGTTTTTTATCCGGATTGGGAATTTCCTTAAAAACCTCTTTTACCATGTCGCTTATACCCTTTAAGTGCTGGGCGAGAGTTATAATTTCATAATCTCCCGCGTATGTATCGGAAACCTCCTCGTACCTTTCCTGAATTTCCGCAAACATTGTCGCAAAGAGCATTTCCTCAAGAAGGGCAGTGTCGCGTCCCATAAAAATCCTCCACTTTCATAATAATTTCGTCTGGCGTCCTCACTTTTTCAATTCCATCTATATTGTGGGTCTTATATCCGACGATGTATCTGCTCAAGATCAGTGCATAGGCAATCTCCGTAAGGGTTCCCCAGTGTCCGCCTATGGCAACTACCATGTCTCCGCTCGCAACTACTATGGGATTTCTATTCCACCCCATACCAGTTTTTATCTTGATATCAACGTATGAATTCGCATCGGAGCCGTCGTAGGAGGGCATTATTCCGATCGTTAATCCCCCTTCTTCCTTTGCTCCCCTGCAGACTGCCTCCATAACTCCGGTTCTTCCTCCGCATACTACAGCTATTTTTCTCCTGGCAAGTTCTCTTCCCACATAAAGGGCGGTCCTGTACTCCTCCTCAGAGCAGTTTGAAGCTCCGATCACCGAAACGACCCTCATAGCCTATCACTCAAGAATTTTAAGGTGAACATCTCTAAGCTGATCCTTTTCAACCTCAGAGGGGGCAGAGGTAAGCGGACAGATTCCTTTCTGGGTTTTGGGGAACGCAATGACATCTCTTATTGAGTCAAGTCCCCTCATTATTGCAATGAGCCTGTCAAGACCGAAGGCGAGACCGCCGTGAGGCGGTGCTCCGAACCTCAAGGCTTCAAGGAGGAAGCCGAACTTTTCCCTTGCCTCCTCATCGGATATACCCAGAATTCTGAAAATTAGTTCCTGAACATCCCTGTTGTGTATCCTAATTGAACCGCCACCCACCTCCTCCCCGTTGAT
>JALSHX010000213.1 GCA_026982025.1 Aquificaceae bacterium
GGCATTATGGAGCTTCCGGTGCAGAGGCGGTCTGGAAGTTTTACGAATGAAAACTCCTCGGTGCTGTAAATTATAAGGTCCTCCGCAAGGCGTGAGAGGTGAAGTCCCACCTGAGCGAGGACAAATAGAAACTCAAGGATGAAGTCCCTGTCCGAAGTGGCGGAGATGGAGTTTCTGGAGACCTTTGAAAAACCGAGAATTCCCGCTGTGTAAAACCTGTCTATGTCAAAGTCAACTCCTGCAACGGATCCGCTACCGAGAGGAGACTCGTCCACCCTTCTAAAAAGGTCCCAGAGTCTCTCTGCATCCTTAAGGAACATTTCCCTGAATGCAAGGAAGTAATGAGATGCGCGAATTGGCTGGGCTCTCTGGAGGTGGGTGTAAGAGGGCATTATTGTATCAATGTGCTCTTCCGCCCTCTTGATCAAAGAAACTCTGAGTTGCCTGAGAAGGGAAGCGACACTTCTTATCTCCTTCTTAATGTAAAGCCTCTCGTCGGTTGCAACCTGATCGTTTCTTGACCTTCCGGTGTGAATTTTTCTCCCTGCATCACCTATCCTTGCTGTGAGCTCCGCCTCAATGTTCATGTGAACATCCTCAAGCTCCCTTTTGAACTGAAACCTTCCCTCCTTGATGTCCTTTTCAATAGAATCAAGCCCTTTGATGATGCTTCTTAGCTCCTCGTCCGTGAGAATTCCAGCCCTGTGAAGTGCCCTGGCGTGAGCCTTGCTCTGGAAAATGTCCTCAAGGGCAAGTATGCGGTCAAAGCTCACCGATTCTGTAAACTCCTCAAGGAAGCTGTCCGAATCCTCCGAAAACCTTCCGCTCCACGGTTTTTCCATAAGGAGAATTTTAATGGTATTTTTGATTTATGCGAATATATTATCTCTCTAATGAAGCTGAAGCTCAAAGTAAAAAGAGGAAATGATTCTGAGGTTAGATACGACACCTTTGAGGTGGAAGTTCAGGAAGGCATGACCTTTCTGCGAGCCCTTCAGATGATCAAGGAGGACGTTGATCCCACCTTAACCTTCAGGCAGTTCTGCAGGGCGGGGATCTGCGGAACATGTGCAATAACGATCAACGGCTTTCCCAAGCTTTCCTGCAGGGAACAGGTACTGCCATATGCCATGATGGGTGAGGAAGTAGTCCTTGAACCGCTTGATAGGTTTCCGGTTATTCGGGACCTTGCGGTTGATTCATCACAGATGATAACGGAAATGAAAAAACTGAGGACATGGATCTCGGGCTTCAGCGGAGATGTCAGAATCCCCCCCGAGCTCAGCAAGAAGATAGAGAGGTCAGCGGACTGCATACTCTGTCTTGCGTGTCAGTCCCACTGTCCGCAGATGCTTGAAGAGGACTATGCCGGTCCCCTCTACTTTGCAAAACTTTACAGATTCCTTGAGGACCCGAGAGACGATGAGGGCTTAATGAGACTGAAGGTAGCTGTTGAGGAGGGGAATCTCTACCACTGCCTCTCCTGCAACAAGTGCAACAATGTCTGTCCCAAAGAGGTGGAGCCCGCCACACTTATCAGGGAGCTGATGACCTATACTGATATCGATGGCAAGGGAAAAGAGTAGGTATGTGTGTCAGTCCTGCGGATGGTCATCGGTCAAGTGGATGGGGAGGTGCCCTTCCTGCGGTGAGTGGAACACTATCGTTGAGGAGGTCATTCACACAGATTATTTAAAATCACCATCACCGCCCGTCAGGGCGGTCAGTGTGGACCGAATTCCCGAAGAAGATTATTCAAGGATCTCAACGGGCTTTGATAACCTTGACCTCGTTCTTGGAGGAGGGCTCGTGCCCGGACAGGTTGTTCTGATAGCGGGAGAGCCGGGAATCGGTAAGTCCACCCTTCTTCTTCAGGTGTCAGGCACATTTGAGGGAGAGGGTCCGGTTCTTTATGTTTCGGGCGAGGAGTCGCCGAGCCAGATTGCCATGAGAGCGAAGAGGGTGGGCACCATTGACGAAAGGGTGTTGATCCTTGGA
>JALSHX010000214.1 GCA_026982025.1 Aquificaceae bacterium
ACCCTGTTGGTCGTAGAGGGGGAGGTTTTCAAGGAAAACCTCTTCTCCGCTTTTCTTCCCGAGAAGCTCTTTTTCCAGCTCCTCTCTGAACATCTTTTGTCCGATTATTCCGGAGGTATCCCCGGTGACCTTTTCGCCCTCTCCCTCCTCTTTGAGTTCAACAACTTCATACTCAATGTTTACCAGATCACCTTCCCTTACCTCCCTGTCGTCAACGGGTTCCCATGTTGCCTTTTCTTCCCTCAGCTGTTCAATTCGCCTGTTTATCCACTCCTCATTGAACTCAAGTTTCGGAACCTCCACTTCAATTCCCTCAATATCTTTGAGTTCAAACTGAGGAGGGACTTCAAAGCTAACCGTATATTTTATCCTCGGCACATTGTCCTCAAGCTCAACCTTCTCAAGGTAAATATCCGCAACGGGCGTGAGACTGCTTTCTTTAATGGCTGACTGCAGGGTTTTATTGGCTATCTTCTTTCCCGTTTCCTCCTCAATGAAATCCCTGTACTTTGCCTTAATCAGCCACAGGGGTGCGTTTCCTTTGCGGAATCCCTGAATCTCCGCCGTTTCCTTGAGCTTTGAGAGGATTTCTTCAAGGGCTGACCTCACTTCTTCTCCTTCTACTTCAACGGTGAGTGCCTTAAACAATCCTTCCCTGTCGTGAGTCTGAACCTTCATGTCATCCTCCTGGACTCATGCGGGTGGAGGGAGTCGAACCCTCACGCCCCAAGGGCACCGGATCCTAAGTCCGGCGCGTCTGCCGGTTCCGCCACACCCGCTAAAAGGGATATTATAAGCTTTTTTCCTTATTGAGCAGCAGCCTTGCCTCTTCAAGATTCATGGGTTTTCCGAGGTAGTAGCCCTGAGCGGAATCGCATCCGAGCTGTTTCAATATATCCATCTGATCCCTCCTTTCAACGCCTTCCGCAAGCGTGTGAAGACCGAGGGATGAGGAGAGGCTAACTATTGATGAGATTATTGCTCTATCCACATCGCTCTCAACTATGCTGTGGGTAAATGAGGTATCAATTTTAATTACATCAATGGGAAGCCTCCTGAGATATGCGAGGGAGGAATAGCCCGTACCGAAGTCGTCAAGGGCTATGTTAAAGCCCTGAACCTTCAGTTTTTTCAGAAGGGTTGCTGACTCCTCGGGGTTATACATAAGCGATGTTTCGGTTATTTCAAGGGTAACATAGGCTGGATTGACTCCCGTTTCCTTTATCATTGATCCAACCTTTTCAAGGAATCTTCTATCCGTAAACTGGCGGGGAGATATGTTCACGCTGACGAAGACCCTAAACCTGTCGCCCCAGTCCTTTGCTATGGTGAAGGTCTCTTTTAAAACCCTCTCGCCCACCTCTCTAATCAGACCGAGCTCTTCAAGTAGACCGATGAACTTTTCCGGAAGAATGGTTCCCAGCTCCGGGCTCTCCCACCTCAGGAGAGCCTCAAACCCGAGAAGCTCACCGTTCTCAATTCTGTAAATTGGCTGGTAGTAGAGGGACAGCTCTCCTTTTTCAATAGCTTTGTGAAGCTTGCTCTTAATTTGAAGCACCTCAATTGCCCGTTGATTCATCTCCTCATTGAAAAAGGCAAAGTTGTTCTTTCCCTCCTCCTTCGCCTTGTACATTGCCATGTCCGCATTTTTTATAAGGGTTGTAGGATCAGTTCCGTTGTCAGGGTACAGAGAGATTCCCAGAGAGGCGGACAGATAAACCTCTTCACCGTCCGCATCAAAGCTCGTTTCAAAAAGCTTTAAAACCCTATCGGCGAGGGCTATGATCTCCCCCACATCACCAACGTTTGGGATAACCGCAACGAATTCATCTCCTCCGAATCTTGAAACCGTGTCCGTATCTCTGAAGATGGAACTGAGCCTCCTCGCTACCTGCACGAGTATTCTGTCCCCTACATCGTGCCCGAGCGTGTCGTTTATGGTTTTAAAGTAGTCAAGGTCAACAAACAGAACAGCAACCTTCTTTCCCTCCCTCT
>JALSHX010000215.1 GCA_026982025.1 Aquificaceae bacterium
TTATCTTCTTGACGAGCCGACAACGGGACTCCACATGGACGACATAAAAAAGTTAATTGATGTTCTCCAGAGACTCGTTGATAGGGGAAATACTGTGATCGTTATAGAGCACAACCTTGATGTAATTAAATGTGCGGACTGGATAATTGACCTTGGACCTGAAGGAGGGGATGGTGGTGGGAGGGTTATTGCAACGGGTACTCCGGAGGAGGTGGCGCAGGCCGATTCTTCCTACACGGGGAGGTATCTGAGAAAGTACCTCAAGGAGAGGGTTAAAGTGGCTTAGCCAACGACCTTATCTTTCCCCGTCCTCTTAGCCTGATATAGGTTTTTATCCGCTTCACGCAGAATGTCTTCGGGTTCCTCTGTTGAATCTGATATTTCGGAAACGCCGAAGCTCGCTGTGACCTTAACATCCGTGGAGTCCACCTTGACCCTGTGCTTTGAGATTACTTTTCTCAGCCTTTCCGCAACCATGATGGCTTCCTCTTTTTTAACTCCCGGAAGTATTATGGCAAACTCCTCCCCTCCGGTCCTTGCGGGTATATCCTTAGCCCTGAGATAATTGCGGAGGATGTTCCCGACATCTTTAAGCACCCTGTCACCCACCAGATGCCCGTAGGTGTCATTAACCTCCTTAAAGTTATCAAGGTCCATCATAATCAGGGAGAAGGGGTATCCGAACTTTTTAAAATCCCTGAAAAATTCTTGAAGGGTTCTCTCAAAGGACCTTCTGTTTCTCAGACCCGTCAGGGCATCAATGTTAGCCTCCTCTTTGACCTTTCTCAGCTCGTCCCTGAGCCTTTCAATTTCCTTCGTCTGCTGTTCAAGTTTTTTGATGAACCTGCGGTTGATATTTTTTAATCCTTTAACCTCGTTCATAATCCTTGAGAGGATCCGCTGGATGTCCTCATTTGTTATGCCTTTTGCAATTTCCTCGAGTCTTGAGCCTCCCTGAGATATTTCTTCTCCGTGTCTGGTGGCTCCGCGGATCAGGCTCTGCACCTCCTGATATATCTCCTCCGCAATTCTTTCCACGAGTTCAGCGGGTTGTTCAAGAGTTTCATCTCCTTTGGATTGAAAGGTCTCAATGTATAGGTCTATCAGTTCCGCTTTTGAGAGGTTAAGTCTCCGTTCCTTGGTATAGCAAAAGATTTTGAACCATCTCTCGTAATTCTGGGGTGAAGGAATAATTTTCTCCCTTGCCATGAAGGTTAAGACTTCCTTAATTATCTCTCCGAGCCTCTGATACTCTTCCTCCGAGAGCGCCTCCCCGCTGATAATCTTCTTTTGAAGATTGCATTCTATCTTCATTGAAAAAAATTTTAACGCATGGCACTTATTGATGCACACACTCACATTGAACTCTTTGCCTATCAGCGGGTTCCTCTTTTCAGGGCTAAGAGCCTTCAGGAAGTTCTTTCTATGCTTCGTGAGCTAAAGGAGCCTTCGGTCATTTGGGGCTGGGATGAGGAAAGGATAGGAACCAAGATCACCAAAGCTCACCTTGATTCCTTTGATTTTCCCCTTCTTCTGATAAGGGTTGACGGTCATATGGGAGTTGTCAACACTGCTTTTGAGGAGTTTGCGAAACTTGAGGAAGGACCCTTCTACGAGAGGAATTCGGGTTTTCTTTACGAAAATTATCTCTGGAAATCCGTTGAAAAGTTAAAGCCCTCAGGAGATAAGCTCACGGAAGTTATTTTTTCCGGACTTCTGAAGGCTAAGGAGATGGGTTTGACGGAGGTTCACGACTTCGTTGATACTGAAATTGCCCGGATCTACATTGAGCTTGAGAAGGAATTGCCCATCAGGGTGGTTTTAATGCCTTACTACGAGCACTACAAGAGCGTCCTTGAATTCATAAACGCAAGCGGATCCTCAAAAACTTTGATGGGATGGGTAAAGGTTTATGTGGACGGCTCTGTGGGCTCAAGAACCGCAGCTCTCTTTGAACCCTACAGGGACCAACCTTCCAACAGGGGAAAGCTGAT
>JALSHX010000216.1 GCA_026982025.1 Aquificaceae bacterium
TATCCGGAAGTTGCCCTCGTCTGTGCCGCAGATGCCCTCTCGGCTGCGAGACCCGGAGCAAGGAGGGAAACCCTTGAGGCTTACCTCAAGAGGCTTGAGAAACTTGAAGAAATCGTGAGGTCCTTTGAAGGAGTTTCCAACGCATACGCTGTACAGGCAGGAAGGGAGGTACGGGTTATCGTTGATCCCGAAGAGATCACCGACGAGGAGGCTCACATGCTTTCAAAGAACATCGCCAAAAAGATTGAGGAGGAGATGGAGTATCCCGGTCAGATCAAGGTTGTGGTGATCAGGGAGCTTAGGCATGTTGAGTATGCTAAATAATAAATAAAAGCGGGTGTGGCGGAACAGGCAGACGCGCCGGACTCAGGATCCGGTGCCCGCAAGGGCGTGAGGGTTCGACTCCCTCCACCCGCACCATAAAGTGTAAATGAGAATCCTTGTAATCGGGGACATCATAGGTCGCACCGGAAGACGGTGTTTGAGGGAAGTTCTTGATGGTATAAGAAAGGAGTGGGATCCGCATCTGGTAATTGCCAATGTGGAAAATTCCGCCGGGGGCTTTGGTATAACCAGAAAGGTTTATAAGGAGCTTAAGGACACGGGAATTGATGTTATGACCTCGGGAAACCACATCTGGGACAAGAAAGAGGTATTTGACTTTATAGACGGATGTCCTGACCTATTAAGACCGGCAAATTACCCCGAAGGGGTACCCGGAAGGGGCTGGGGGCTATTCACCACCACGAGGGGAGACCGGGTTGCAGTTGTAAACCTGATGGGGAGGATCTACTTGGAACCAAACATGGACAATCCTTTTCTCCGATTTGATTCAATTTACGAGGAGCTCAGGGAAAAGACTCCCTTCATAGCCGTTGATTTTCATGCGGAAACCACATCCGAGAAGTGGGCTTTCGGGCTTTACACGGACGGAAGGGCTTCCGCCGTTTACGGAACCCACACCCACATTCCGACGGCGGATGAGACTATCCTCCCAAAGGGAACTGCCTATGTAACGGATGTGGGAATGACGGGAGCATTATACTCGGTCATAGGAATGAGAGCAAGGGAGCCTATTGAAAGATTTATCACCGGGCTTCCAAGAAGATTTCAGGTGGAGGATAAAGGAGATATAATTTTTAATGCTCTAATAATTGACCTCAATGAAAGGGGGAGGGCGGTGAACATAAAAAGGATCAAGAGGATCGTGAAGAGATGAGGGCTTTCCTCCCTCTGTTCCTTTTTGCCCTCTGCACGGTTTTGTTTTCCCTACCCGCCGAATACCGCCTTCTGGAAAAGTTCAGGGAGAAGAAGGATGTAGGAACCGGCTTTTTCCTCATTGACAACTACAAGGATGCGGTTTTCATAGACGAGGTCAGAGTTGAGCTCTCCAAGATTCTTGCCCAGAGGGGAGACTTTTACCTTGCGGGAAAAACTCTCTCCAAGGTTGACCTTTCAAAGGTGAGGGATCACTACGCAGAGGACCTTGTTACACTATGGACGGATCTCGGACTTGACCCAAAACCCTTACTTCTGAGGTTTCCCCACCTCGTTCCCCACCTGATAGAAAAAGCCAGCCTCACCCGGGATGAGCTAAACAGGGTTTTTGATTCCCTGATAAAAAACAAAATGTACAGTTTTGTAATTTACCATCCTAAGGCTCCCTGCTATTACATCGGCGTTTCCCATTACAGGATGGGGAACTATAAAAAAGCTCTCAAAACCCTTCTTAATTGCGGGGATTCCAGAAGCAGAAAGTATGTAATGCTTACTTACATAAGGATGGGAAAAATAAAGGAAGCGGAGAAGTATGTAAAAAGAACCGGAGACCCCGAACTTAGCTTCCTTCTGGGAAAAGGTTTCCTTGCAAAAGGGGACCTTAAAAAAGCACGAAGATTTATCCAGAGGTCGGGATTTAACTTCAGGAGATTTT
>JALSHX010000217.1 GCA_026982025.1 Aquificaceae bacterium
CTGGATTGTAAAGATAAAGCCTGTTGACCTTGAGAGGGACATAAAGGACCTCATAAAAGGTGACGACGCCCTCAAGCTCATGAAAGACCACATTGATGAGTGGGATATTGTTTGTATGAGGTGCATGTGAGATGGGATCCCAAAAGCACGTAGTTCTCCTCGTCTCCCAGTGGTGCCCTACATGTCCTCACGCAGATGCCCTCTGGAGAAAGCTTCAGGAAGAGTACGGCTTCAAATACGAAGTGCTTGACATCTCCACGCCCGAGGGTCGCTACTGGGTTAACAAGCTAATGGTCAGAAGCGTTCCCTCCTCCATCGTTGACGGAAAGCTCACCTTTGTGGGCGTTCCCGAAGAAGATGAGGCGAGGATGGTCATAGAATCCTCATCATAAATGAACGGTCCCGCCTCGGATAAAATGAATTGCTATGAAAGTCAGGATCAACGGAAAGGTCTTTGACATTCCCAAGGGCGTTCGCTTCGGAGAGATCAGCCACGAGATTGAAAAGGCAGGCATCGAGTTCGGGTGCACCGACGGGCAGTGCGGTGTGTGCCTTGCGAGGGTCCTTAAGGGTCTTGAGTGTCTCAACGAGCCCTCGGAAGAGGAGGAGGAAACCCTCTGGCGCGTGGGAGCGGTGGACGACGAGGAGAGGCTTACCTGCCAGATTATCATTGAGAGCGAGGAATGTGACGAGATAGAGATAGAGGCAGAGGAGTAAGCTTGGAGCAAAAAGCTCTGACCTTTCTTAAAAATCTGGAAAAAGACCGAATCCCTTCTCCCGTCCTGATACACGGTCAGGAGGAGTACCTCGTAAGGGCGATCCTTGACAAGCTGAGGGAAAAGATGGGATGGTCCGTAAAGGTTTTGTGGGGAGAGGACGCGGACTCGGAGGCTTTATTCTCTGAGATTTTTGAGGGAGATATGTTTTCAGCCACCGCCCGAAGGGCGGTTTTTTTGATGAACTTTGATTCATTCCTGAAAAAAATCTCAAGGTCAAAAAAGAAGGTTGAGGAAATTAGTAACAGACTCATGCAGATTAAGGATCCCGTATTCATTGCCCACTACCCTTCAAGATTGAAGCCTCAAGACTTAAAAAAGAAGCCATTCAGCGCATTTGCTCAAAGAGGAGCAGTTGTTACCGCGGACAGGGTTCCCGCTGGTAAGGTGAAGGAGATAGTAAAGCGAAAGTTTGAAAGGGAAGCGGGAGGGATTGATGATGATGCCCTTGAACTTCTCGTTTCCCTGACAGGCGGTGATCTGATGATTCTGAAGCAGGAAACGGAGAAGCTGATAACCTATTCGGGGGGAGAGAGGATCACTCTTGAAATGGTTTCTAAGGTTTCAACACCATGGTCAAGGTCGGGAGTATTTGATCTTGTGGACAACCTTTTTCTTGGGCGGACTGAGGACTACCTGGTGAGCTTGAGAAACCTTTTGAGGGAAGGAGTTCAACCGATTCAATTAATGGCTCTCATTTCCGGCTACGCAGTTAAGCTGTATTTGATCCTTTACCTTCTCAGGAGAGGGATCACAGAGGAGGAAGCCCTGAAGAGGGCTGGCATTCAAGGAGGCTTTCAGGAATATAAGTTCAAGGGATACATAAAGTCCCTCACCTTTGAGGAAGTAAGGGACCTTCTATACCGCCTCTACGAAGCAGACAGGAACGTCAAAACCTTCTTCGTTGATCCCGTGAGAGTCCTTGAAGATCTGGCTGTTTCACGGGTGAGATCGTGACTATCTTTATTAATTAATGAAGGTAAATATAAAGAGATTTGACGGTGAAAGGTGGGAGTTTCGCACATACTCTGTTGAAGTGCCCGATAAACCTACGGTTCTTGAACTACTGATAAAAATAAAGGAAGAGATTGATCCCACCCTTGCATTTCGGGCTATGTGCAGGTCATCAATCTGCGGAACCTGTGG
>JALSHX010000218.1 GCA_026982025.1 Aquificaceae bacterium
TCAAGTTTGCAGATGTCGCGCTGTACAGGGCAAAGGAGGAGGGGAGGAACCGGGTTGTTCGCTTTGACCCGAGCATGTGGAAGGGAGAGGAGTACTAAAAACATAACCGAATTCTTCCCCGAAACCCCGGCTCGCTGTGTTATTTCAAGGTGATGGATCATTTACGCCCGGATTCGTTGGAAAAGACTTGACATTATTAATATCAAGAAATATTATAATGTTATGCTAAGTGAGAACCTGTTTTCCGCAAAGTCCCTTGAATACATTGAGAGGGCAAAGGGTATTGCAAGGGATTCGGGAGATACCAAGATAGATACGGATCACCTGCTCATTGCCCTCCTTTCGGACGAGAAGTCCCCACTTGCGAAGTTTCTTGAAAAGAGGGGGATTGAGAGGAAAGATTTTCTTTCAAAGGTGAGAGAGTACCTTACCAACCTCCGTCAACAGATTGATAAGGCGGTTTCTCAGGAGGCTCAGAATCTCATCAACTTGCGAAGTCAGGTGATGCAGATCAAGTCAGACATAGGTGGGGTTCAGTCGGAGATCAAGAGACTAAAGTCTGCAAGGCAGAGGCTTGAAAGGGAAATAGATAGGGCAAGGAGGTACGGGGATTACTGGAGCGTTGAGAGTTTGAGGGTTGAGCTTGCTCAAATTGACTCTGCTCTCAGAAGTTATGAGAATCAGCTTCAGAGCGTTGAGAGGAGTCTTTCCTCCGTTTTTAAAAAGGAAGATGTAAGGGATTTCCTCTCAGAAAATCTAACCATTGACGGTTTGATAAGAAAGGCTATTGAAGGCTCACCGCTTCTAAAGCAGGTTTCCGAATTAGGAATTTCCCCGGACAGGATCAAAGATATGCTGGTTAAAAGGGTTTTCGGGCAGGAGGCGACCTTCGGATACTCCGAAAACCTCCTGAGGGTCCTTGAGTCCTCCCAGCAGAGGGCAATTGAGGAGGGAAGGTCTCAGGCAGAGCCTTCCGACATTGCGGGGGAGCTTATTTCCGCCGAAGATACAATCGGCGGAAGGCTTCTTAACCAAGTCTTAGGAGGAGGTGAAAAGATGAAAGCGCCTCATGATGAGCTTAAAGAGGAAGAAAAATCACCGCTGGAGCGGTTCGGTATTGATCTGACTTCCCTCGCCCGTGAGGGAAAGCTTGATCCTGTTATCGGAAGGGAGCAGGAGATTAATCAGGTTATTGAGGTTCTCTTGAGGAGAACAAAAAACAACCCTGTCCTTGTCGGCGATCCCGGAGTGGGAAAGACTGCCATTGTTGAAGGTCTTGCACAGAAAATCGTTTCCAAAGAGGTCCCGGCGGAACTGCAGGATAAGGAAATTTACGCCGTTGACATGGCAACCCTCCTTGCGGGTTCCAAGTACAGAGGTGAGTTTGAGGAGCGTATGAAGGCTCTTCTTGAAGAGGTGAAGGAAAGGGGTAACATTATTCTCTTCATTGATGAGATCCACACAATAGTAGGTGCGGGAAAAGCGGAAGGTGCAGTTGATGCGGGAAACATAATGAAGCCCGCCCTTGCGAGGGGTGAGATCCGCGTGATAGGAGCCACCACTGTTGATGAGTACAGAAAGTACATAGAAAAGGACCCAGCCCTTGAGAGGAGGTTCCAGCCAATTTATGTTGAGGAGCCAACCGTTGAGGAGAGTATTGAGATACTCAAGGGACTCAGGCCGAAACTTGAGAAACACCACAGGGTTCAGATCTCGGATGAGGCAATTGAGGCGGCTGTCAGGTTTACCAGAAGGTATGTTACTTTCAGAAAGCTTCCCGACAAGGCAATTGATGCCCTTGACCAGGCTTCTGCGAGGAAAAAACTCTCGGTTATTTCCGCACCTCCTCAGGTTCAGGAATACGACAGGAGAATCAGATCCA
>JALSHX010000219.1 GCA_026982025.1 Aquificaceae bacterium
AAATCTCAAGGAGAAATCCCTTTTATCCTTTGAAGGAATCATTGAAACACCTATTGAGCTTATTGAAAAACTTATAAGACCGAGCGGTTATTACAGGCAGAAGGCAAGAAGGCTCAAAACCGTGTGTAAGGAGCTTGACCCGGTAAAAAAGGTTGAAGAAATCGGGAGAGATGAGTTATTAAAAATTCCGGGGATCGGAAGGGAAACGGCGGACGCAATCCTTCTCTATGCGGGAAACAGGCTGTTTTTTGTTGTGGATGCCTACACAAAGAGACTCCTTCACCGTCTCAGGAACATAGAGGGAGATTACGAGCGGTTGAGGACTTTATTTGAGGAGAATTTGCCGGAAGACCTTGACATCTACAAAGAATTCCACGCCCTCATTGACCGCCACGCTAAGGAACACTGCAGAAAAAAGCCCGTGTGCGATGGGTGTCCTTTAAGAGCGTTGTGCTTGTTCTCCTCCTCTGTACTCAGCCCTTGAGGTTGCAGTTTCCCACAGGACCACCGAAACAACCTTCACCTCTCCTATCAAACCCACCTCCTCAAGCTTCTTTGAAAGAAAGTCGTAAAAGAACTTTGCCAGAGCCTCCGCGGTGGGACAGAAGTCAACTGAAAAGATCTTCATGGCACCGAACTTCCGTGCTACATCCTTCAGCTCACCGTACATCGGGTCGTTTACATCTATGATGAAGCTGTGGTCAATTTCGTCAATGAGGTCCTTGAGGGCGTTCTTGACATGGTAAAAGTCCATCACCATATCCTGCTCGCTCAAAACATCTGAACCGACGGTAACTTCAAGAACATAGCTGTGTCCGTGAAGATTTACGCACTTGTTCTGAGGGATTCCGGAATTCCTTGTAAACTCGGAACCCCTGCCGAAGGTCAAATTCTGCTTCCAAACTCTGTGCCCCGCCTCAAACCTGAAGGTCTTTGAAATCTGCCACTTCACCAGACAATAACCCTCCTTGCATCTTCAATTAACTGAACTATTTCGTCGTAGCTCTTGAGGCATTCCTCGGGATACTTTAAGCCCCTTGCCTCCACATCCTCCCTGCATAGATACCAGCCCTTTCTCCCGGGACCTTTCAGAACCCCGTCCTGAATAAGGACTACCACATCCCCGTCCGATAAAAGCTCTGATGAAAAGTCTCCGAGCTTTCTAACGAGCCACAGATTGTTTACCATACGAATACCGCCTCCGACGAGTTTATAAGCTCAGAGATCTCTTCTGCGGACATGACCTTAACTCCCTCAACGCAGTCGCACTCCCTTATTCCCCTTTCCTGAAGAGAGGCGTCTTCCGCTATCAGCCTTACATTTACAAACTCAAAGTTCTCAAAGAACTTATCAAAGCTGTCCACGCTCAGGCTTTCGGGCTTCCAGGGGGTCAGGGAGTAAACCCCGTCCCTGATAAAGACAATGTCAACTTCGTTGTTGATTCCAACTGCGGTTGCAAGCCTGAAGGCTTCGTGAGCCTTCCACGAAAAGGGATCCCCTTTGATTATAAAAACAACTCTCACCGCAATTCCTCAGTTAAAGACTATTACCCTCTGATAATCGGAGAGGGACTTTGATAGGTTGTAGGTGGAACTGCTTTCAGCCCAGTCGGGCACGGTGTCTATGCCTCTCTGGTGTGAGGAGTGGGAGCAGAAGCTGATTTTGGTGCAGTGCTCAGATAGAAGGTGAGCCTCGGGTCTGATGAGGTAGTAAACTCCATTTCCCGAGAAGAAAATGTGCACTTCGTGTCCCTTTTCCCTGAGCTTCCTCGTGAGGTTGTTTATCGTATTCCAGTCCTTTGCAAAAGGAACGCTCGTAATCACAAAGAGCACCTTCATTTCTTTTTTCTGATGATTATCTCCCACTGATTGCTATCTATTCTGTTTACTGCAAGCACCTCCTGTCCTTCGTCCCGCATGCTCTTTGGAACATTGTGGGCGGATGGTTCGTAGTCTATTAAAACCCGCAGTGTTTCTCCTATCTCCATTTTTTCAAGTACTAGCTTGCTCTTTACGAATGTGAAGGGGCAAACCTCGCCCCTTATGTCCAGCTCCTTGTCTATCCTGAGTTCCTCCTTTTGCATGGTAAATAAATAATATATAATAACTCGCCATGGTAGGCTTTTCCAAAGAAGACATAATAGCACGGAGCGTGAAGGTTGAGGTGAAGGGGGAGATCGCCCGCTGCGGGGAAGGCATTGATACGAAGTTTTACTGTCTTCCTGTGGAGATTCACTTTGACAACGGTGAGGTAAAAAGGTATCTTCTCAAAGCCCATAACGAGCCCAAGGGTCTTGAAAGTTACCTATCCAACAAAAAAGGAATGAAGGACAGACTTGATAAGTCTTTTGTGCTTCTAAAAAACGGAGAGATTAGGATTGATTACAGCTCAAGGGCGGATTGAATGTCCCTCTCAACTTGGGCTTTGAGTTCCTTAATTCCTGAAAACTTCCTTTCTTCCCTGAGGTACTTCAGGAATGAAACCTTAATCCTCTTTCCCAGCAGATCGCCCTTGAAACCGGGAATGTGGACCTCAAGAATTTTCTCCCCCTCGCCGAATGTGGGTCTGATCCCGTAGTTTGCCACCGCCCTTTTTGAGTCGTTGACCTCAACGGCGTACACACCCTCCCTGAGACATAGGTTTTGAGTATCGGCGAGGTTTGCGGTGGGGATTCCTATCTTTCTTCCCCTTCCTTCTCCCTGAACTACCGTTCTCTCAATCCAGTATCTTCTCCCGAGATAAAGCTCCGCTTCCTGAATCCTCCCTTCCCTCAAAAGTCTCCTTATAAGTGTACTGCTCACCACATGCCCGTCAACTGTGTAGGGGGATGCCACTTCTACCTCAAAACCCAGATCTTCTCCTACCTCCCTTGCGAGCTCAATTTCACCCTCCCTTCTGTGTCCGAAGCGCCAGTCGTAGCCTACTAACAGGTGCCTGCACCTGAGTCTTTCATGAATTATCTCTTTCAAAAATTCCCTCGCCTCCATTCTGGCAAACTCCTCATCAAACCGTATAAAACAAAGGAAATCGGGACCCGCTTCGCTTATCAGCCGAATTCTCTCATCAATGTCCGAAAGCTCGCAGGTGATTATTTCGGGTGCGAGAACCTTGAGGGGATGGGGGCAGAAGGTAACAACAACACTTGCAAGTTTTTTCTCACGAGCCCTATCCTTCAAAAGGTCAATTAAATACCTGTGTCCCCTGTGGAATCCGTCAAAGTTTCCCACTATAACAGCTGAATCTCTATCAATGCGTTCCCTCGGGTTCATGTCCTCCTTAAGAGGACAGCTCTGCTTTGAAGTTTGCAGGAAGAAGGATTCCATGGGATTCAGCCGGGAGGCCAGGACATTGACCTTCCGCCTATAAGGTGAAGGTGCAGGTGAAAAACGCTCTGACCCGCATCCCTGCCCACATTAAATACAAGCCTGTAACCGCCCTTTAGGCTCTCGTCGGGATTGAGGTTCAGGGAATCTGCAATCTCCTTGGCAACATAAAACATGTGTCCCACAAGCTCCCTGTCCTCGCTTTCCATTTCCTGAATTCCTAAAATGTGCTTCTTGGGCACGATCAGGATGTGGACTGGAGCTACAGGGTTTATGTCGTGGAAGGCGTAAGTTAGTTCGTCCTCGTAAACCTTTTTTGAAGGGACCTCACCTTTAATTATTTTGCAGAATATACAATCCGAAGCCATAGAGAAATTTTAAACTATCCTTCCGAACTCATCAAAGGTGAACCTGTATGCTCTGGGAAGAAGTTTCTTTGTCTCATCTCTGTATCCGATCGCAACTATAAGGGGAACAATCCTGTCCTTTCCGATTCCCAAGAATCTCTTTAGCTTAGCTTCGTCAAAACCCTCCATGGGATGGGTTTCAAGACCGAACATTCTCGCCGTTATCATGAGGTTCATAGCAAAAAAGGAGGCGTCCCTAATTGCCTTTCTTTTCCTTTTTTCGGGGCTTTTCCACCCTGCAAGGATGGTTTCCCTGAGCTTTTTCCTCTGTCTTGTCGTGATGTAGCCGAGCTCAATCCAGCTGTCAAGGACCCTGTCAACATGCTCCTCACCCGCGTTGGTGTTGGCAACGATAACAACCACCGCAGATGCGTCAAGAACCTTCCTCTGGTTGAAGCAAATCTCAACAAGTCTCTTTTTCTTCTCTCTGCTTTTAACAACTATTACTTCCCATGGCTGGAGGTTGTAGCCCGAAGGTGCTGTGGCTGAGATTTCCAGAATCTCCTTCAAAACTTCCTCGGGAACATCTCTCTTGGGGTCAAAGTAGGTGATTGACCTCCTCTCGGCGATGAACTTCACGCACTCCCTTGACTTTTCAAGGATGCCCGCCTCCTCAATACCCTCCTTTGCTCCCGTTAGAATTTCCCTCAGGCTTTCTACCGCCCTCGTTGTTATTTCCTGAAGGGATTTAATAACTCCTTCAAACCTTCCTCCTACCTTTGATGTTGCCTCCTGAACGCCGTCAACTATTCCTTCAGTTATTTCCTTTAGCTTTTCAGCGGAAGGCTGGACCCCTTTCAGGGTCTTTTCCGTTATCTCTTTAACCGTCTCGGATGTTGCCCTTTGAATGTCTTTGCTCTTCTCATAGAATTTCCTGAAAAGCTCCCTTGCCTCTTTGCGAAGGTCCTTGTCCTCCTTCTCAGGCATTTTCAACCCTCCTCCCTAATAACTTATTTCACCTCTTTTCAATAGCCACCTCACCTCCCATTCCGACGCGAAGTATGCTTTTATCCCCCTCGGTTATGTCTATTTTTACCGGTATTCTCTGGGCGACCTTTGTGAACTCTCCCGCCGTTATGTCTCTGGGTATTATGGCGAACTTTGCCGCCGTTGACCTTCCGATTTCTTTTACAACGCCCCTGAATCTTTTTCCGGGAAAGGCGTCAATCTCAATTTTTACGGGATTTCCCTCCTTCACTCCCTCAAGTTTAGTTTCCTCAAGGAGTGCAAGAATGTAAATATCCTCTGGGTTGTAAAGGGCATATATGTACTGGCCCTGACGCACCACTTCTCCCACGTCAACGAATCTTTTTACCACATATCCGTCAATAGGACTCTTCAAGACGGTTTCTTCAACCATCCTTGTAATGTCCTTCTCCTTAGTTTTTAGTGCCTTTATCTGGTTTTTGATGGCAAAGAGGTTTTTGGTTATTTCCTCAAGACCCTGAATTTTTATTTTTATGAGTTCCTCTTCCTTCTGGAGAGCCTCCTTTTCCATTGTTATTGAAGAGAGTTGTTTTTCAAGGACTTTTAGTTCCACATCTATTTCTTCAAATTTTGTTTGGGGAATTGATCCCTTCTCCATTAACCTTTTCATTCTTTCCCAGTCCTTTCTTAATTTTTCCTTTCTTAGATTCATTATGGCTAACTTGTCCTGTACCTGTTTTAACCTCAATCTGACAATGTCAAGCCTTTTACTCAGCTCCCTTTCCGCCGTCCTTTTTTTGATCTCAAGGGCTTCCTTTTGCCTTTGTAGCCTTTTAATCTGATTCCTTATTTCCTCAAGTTTAATTCTGTAATCCATATCGTCAATTTTTGCGAGGGGTTGTCCCTTTTTAACCCGTTGACCTTCCCTTACCATTAGCTCCGCGATTCTTCCGGCGACTCTTTTGTAAGCGAGCTGGACAAAGCTTTCACTTTCTACGAAGACGGCGTTTGTTATTGAATGAGTTAGTCTGAAGTGCACCCATTTAAAACCGAAAATGCCGAAAACAAGGAAAGTAATTATTACGGAAAGTATTCCCAAGGTCCTCTTACTCATCGCCTATCACCTCTTTTAGTTTGTATTGGAAAAGTTTAAGGTCGTATGTGCTCATTTTTAAGTTCTGCCTTGCATAAGTTAGCTGGGATTGAGCGGAAAGGACTTCCGTGTTGGTTCCAATACCCTGTGAATACCTTTCCTTTGCAACTTTTAGCTGTTCCCGGGCAGTCTCCAGCTGTTTTCTTGCAAGTCTTATTCTCTCCTCCGCTGTTTTTATATCCTCAAGGACTGACTTGAGCTCAAGCATAAGCCTCTTTTCCACATCCCTTACAGTCTCGGCAACCTGTAATTTTCCCACTCCCGCCTTCTGCACCAGTCTGAACCTCTTGAGACCGCTGAAGATGTTCCACCTCAGGGCGAAGGTGACCATGAATCGGTCTTTGGGAAACAGGTCTGATTCCTCGGTCCTCTGAAAGAAGGCTTCAAGAACTATTTGAGGGTAAAAATAAGACTTTGCAAGACTCACCATCTGGGATGCTCCCTCAAGGTTTTTGGCAAGGGACCTGAGCAGAGGTCTGTTTTTCAGCTTTCGGACGAGAACCTCTTGGTCAGTCTCAAGGATTTTAACGGAACCGTCTTCTATTTCCTCAACAATCTCAACTTTCTCTCCGACGAGGTATGACAGGTAATCAAGAGCCTTCCTGTATGAGGCTCTTGCTTTTGTAAGTTTTTCCTGCACTTCATGAGCCTTTACCTGAGTTTCAAGAAGGTCCTTGAATGTAACAAGACCCTCTTCGTACATTGACTTAACATCCCTTAGGTGAGCGTTTATCATCTCAAGCTGGCTTTCAAGGATTTCAACCGATGCCTTAGCCTTTAGGGCGTTTATGTATGCGGACCTCACTTCAAAGAGGGTTTTCATCCTTTTTTCCTCAAGAAGTTCGCGTGCGGACTCTTCCTCAATTCTGGCTAATCTGTATTCTCTGATTGCAGGAAGACTGAAGAGATTCTGACTCAGGGTAAGGGTGTACTTGGGAAACCGGTCCTTTATAAATATAAATTCTTGAGGGGTAACGAGGGGCGGAAATCCGAAGGAGAAGCTCTGCTCCCTTGCGAAGTTGTAGCTTGCTTCAAAGTTGATGGTGGGAAGGAAGGAGGAAAACTTCTCCTTTCCTTCAATCTCCTTTTTCCTCACTTCAAGGACTTGATTTTTAATCTCATAGAAACCCGCCAGTGCCTTCCTTTCTGCCTCCTCAAGGCTTATTCCGAAGGAGAGGACAAGGCTCAGAAGTGTAAAACACCAAGCTCTTTTAAAACTTTTACCCATAAGGCTTCCACCTCTTTACCCGTTAAAATGTAGGATTCAATCAGGTGCCTCGCGGTTCCGAGGATAATGTGGGCAAGTATGTCGGGTTTTGGGTGGTTGATAAGAGAGAGAGCGGATACAGTTTTTTGGTAAAAGACCTCCTTCCCTTCTCTGTAAAAATCCTGAAATTTCTTACTTGAGCAGATGGCTTCAAAGAAAAAGATTTTTGCGAGTTCTTTTTCCCTCATCATTAGCCTGAAGGGCTCAATAAAAACCTGATTCTTACCCTCTTTTACTTTACCTTCGCGGATTTTTTCAATGCCGTTATCAATGAGGTTTAGCATCTCTTCCCTTACGGTTTTGAGAAGTTCAAGAAGGAGGTATTCCTTAGCAGGGAAGTAAATGTAAAAGGTTCCGTGAGCAAGACCTGCTTTTCTTGTAATGTCGGAAACCCTTGATGAGTGAAAGCCCTTTTCAAAAATCACCTTCTTGCCCGCCGAGAGGATCCTCTCCCTCGTCTCAAAGCCTCTGCTTGCTGACTGACTCATCAGTTATAAGTATATCAGCTTTTTAAATCCTTTTGACCGATATATGATTTTATGATGATGCCTCAGAGGAAGAGTTCCAGGGGAATCGGCCTCCTTGAACTTGCCATCATTATCGGCATTCTCGGTATTTTGCTGAGCCTCGGTCTTGGCATTTTTAAGGTGCTCGTTAAAAACCAGAAGGTCGCTGAAACGAGAGAAGTATTATCTTCCCTCAGGGAATCCATAATCGGTTACGTTCTTACGAGGCTAAAGCTACCTTGCGACGACGCTGAAACATGCCCCTCGCCCCAGAAGAGGTATAATGAGCTTTCAAAGGCAATTGATGCATGGGGTAAACACGTTTTTTATGTTTATTGGGGTCAGCTCAGGGACACCACTAACATCTGCAGTGAAACCTCAACGGGTATAACCCTTCGCCTGTGTGGTCCGGACCCTGCATGCTCATCGCCCGTTCAGGTGGTCTCCGATGTTGCCTTTGTTGTCTTCAGTTCAGGAGAAAACAGAAACAAGCAGACCCGGGGTATGGGAAGGACGGACACATCCCTTACAGTGGATGTTTACGAGTACGGAACTCAGGCGGACGATGACCCCGCCTTTGACGGGGATGCGAGTCAGGAAGGTTACGATGACCTTGTTGAATTTGTGACCCTCTACCAGATAAAGGAAAAGCTTTGTCAGGGAACCGCCTCCTGTGTTCACGGAACGAGCCCCATTAATGTTTACAACGAAAGCGGAGCTACAAGGTGCTTTAACACTGTGGTGGTTTCGGAGGGAACTGCCTATCCCGTGAACCCTGGAGATTCGATAACGGTGAGAAATAGCTTTTTCGGTTTTTGTTTTGGCGGGGCAATTGGCTCCTTCACCTACGCTGACGCCGCGGCGGTGGATGCCGACAACGACTGTGAAGTTAATTATACGGGCGGTAGCACCCTTGCGGACAGGTAGTTCCTTACTCCTCGTCCCTGTATCTTTCCCTGATTTTTATAACCTCATCAAGGTTGTCAAAGAAAATGTCTATAAGCTGAGGGTCAAATTGTTTTTCTTTCAGGTCCTTCATGTGATCCACCACCTTTTCAAGAGGCCAGGGGTCCTTATAAGGGCGTTTTGAAAGAAGTGCGTCAAAGACATCTGCTATTGCGGTCATCCTCCCCCAGATACTGATCTCCTCTCCCCTCTTTCCGTTAGGATAACCGGTGCCGTCCCACTTTTCGTGATGGTCAAGGGCAACAATAGCAGCCATCTGGAGGAGTTCACTTGAGCTGTCTTTTAGAATTTCGTATCCGTTTAGCGTGTGCTTTTTCATAATCTCCCACTCCCAGTCGTTTAGCCTCCCTTTTTTTAAAAGAATCGCATCGGGAATTCCAATCTTTCCCACATCATGCATTGGAGCAGCAAGCATTATAGAATCACATGTTTCCTTCTCGTAGCCCAACTTTTCTGCCATCAGCCTTGCGAAGAGACCCACTCTGACGATGTGGTTGTATGTTTCGGGATCCTTATACTCAGCCGCATGCGACAGCCTCATTATTGCCTCCTTGTATGCTTCCTTTATCTTTTTCTGGAGCATGGAATTTTCAAGGGCTGAGGAGGCGTAGCCTCCCAGCAGTGTGAACAGTTCAAGGTCTTTTTCGTTAAATCCGTTTTTCAGTTTATTTACAGCCTGAAATACCCCGAGTATGTTTCCCTTTTTATCAAACAATGGTATTGCAAGTATGTTTCTCGTTTTGTATCCCGTTTCACGATCAACCTCCTTGTTGAAACGGGGATCCGAATAGGCGTCATTTACCACGAGGCTTTCCCCCTTTTTAGCAACCCACCCCACTATGCCCGAATCAGCGGGGACACGGATCTCCTCAACACCGTGGGCAACTTTGGTCCAGAGTTCCTCCTTGTCGGGATCGTATAGAAACAGGGAACACCTGTCCACCTCAAGAACCTCCCTTGCAAGGTCCGACAGCATAACCAGTAGCCTGTCAGTATCCTGTTCCCTGCTGATCTTCTCCGCGGAAGAAAGGAGCAGACGGATTCTTTCCAGTTCTGTCATGGCAGTTAAAAGAATTATCGGTTTTTGACACAAAAAAGTTAAAGAAAAAGGAAAAAGAGGAAGGGCTTGCGGGCGCAGGGGCTCTTCCGGGCATGGAAAGAATTTAAAACGGATCGCTACCCTGCCGATGTGAAAATTACCCGAAGCTGAAAGGGTTGTATAAACTTTTATGATGGGTTTGGGGACCGGGCTTGAGGATGTTATTTCCAGAGCGAAAGGTATTGCCTTTGATTCAAGAGAGGTTAAAGGGGGATATGTATTTTTTGCGGTTAAGGGTACCAGATTTGACGGTCACGACTTTGTGAAGGATGCCTTGGAGAGGGGAGCGGAACTTGCTGTGGTTGAAAGGGAGATTGAGGGTGTGGATGAGGGCAGGATTCTGGTGGTTGAGGACACCCGCAAGGCTCTGGGTGAAGCAAGCTCCCTTTTTTTCGGCAATCCCTCAAGTCACTTGAGTGTTATAGGTATTACGGGAACAAACGGAAAGACCACCACCGCTCACATTATTGAGGGTATTCTCCTCTCCGCCGGCTTCTCATGCGGAGTTATAGGAACGGTTTCTTACAGAATAGGGAGGAAGGTTATAGGTGAGGGCACCACCACGCCGGACCCGATCAGCTGGCACCGGTCACTGATGAAAATGGCAGAGGAAGGCGCTGAGTACGTTGTGGCGGAAATTTCCTCTCACGCCCTTGATCAGCGAAGAATCTGGGGTACGAGGTTCACCGCAACTCTGTTTACGAACCTTACCCAGGACCACCTTGATTATCACAAAACCATGGAAAACTACTTCCTCGCAAAGAGAAGGCTCTTCACCGAATATCAATCCTCTATTAAGGTGATCAACGCTGATGATGATTACGGAAAAAGACTCGCACGGGAAGTAGAGGACTCTGTAACGGTGGGGAAAAACGGGATTCTTAGTGTTGTTGATTTCAAAACCGGTTTTGAAGGTTCGGAAATTCTGCTGGAGTGGAAGGGAAAGAGATTTCACTTTAAGACGAACCTGATAGGAGACTTCCAGAAAACCAACCTATCCCTTGCGGTGGCAACCGCCCTGAGCCTTGAAATACCTCCCGGGACCATAGCAAAAGGCATTGAAAGGGTGGAAGTGCCAGGAAGGTTTGAAGTTTATTCATCCCAGAGAGGCTTCCTCGTAGTTGTCGATTACGCCCACACTCCGGATGCCATTGACAATGTTCTCAGGACTATCAGGAGAATTGCCAGGGGAAGGGTTATAACCGTCTTCGGAGCTGGCGGTGACAGGGACAGAGGTAAAAGACCTCTGATGGGGAAGGCAGCACGGCGGTGGAGCGATCTCGTGATTCTCACCTCTGACAATCCCAGAAGTGAGGACCCTGATCTTATTATTGAAGATATATTGACCGCCTTCGGCGGTGACGACAGGGTTTTAAGGGAACCAGACCGAAGAAAAGCCATTGAGACTGCTATTAAAAGTGCTAAAGATGGTGATGTGGTTGCAGTACTCGGTAAGGGACACGAGGAGTATCAGGAGGTTCAGGGTGTGAAATATCCCTTCAGCGACAGGGAAGTGGTCAGGGAGCTGATATGAAGAAAATATACCTTTTAAGGCATGCCCAGAGTGAGTTCAACGAAAAAGGAATATTTCAGGGGCGTCTTGACAGCGACCTCACGCCCCTCGGCTTTGTTCAGGCACGAATGAGTGCCAGCTTTTTCAGGGACAAGGAAATTGAGGTAATTTACACCTCTCCTCAGAGGAGGGCACTGAAAACTGCGCTGACCGTCGGTGACGTTCTGGGAATTGAGCCCGTTGTTGATGACAGAATTAAGGAGATGTCCTTTGGAGTGCTTGAGGGGAGGGACTTCTGGAAACTTTACGAGCAGGAAAGGGAACTGATAAACAGGTGGCTTGCGGATCCCGTTTCAAATCCTCTTCCGGCTCAGGAGGATTTTTCCCTCTTTGAAAAGAGGATCCTTTCCTTCCTTGAAGATTTGAAAAACTCCGCCTTTAAAAACATCCTCGTAGTTGCTCACGGCGGAACCCTTCATGCTCTTGTGTGCCTCGCCCTTGAAATTCCGCTTTCAAAAATGTGGCACATTCACATAGACAACACTGGGATAAGCCTTCTTGAATACGGGAGCAAGTTCAGGCTATCTTACCTCAACAAGCTCTGCCACTTAGTCTGAGAAAAGGGGATCGATCCTCGTTCTTATCCACTTTGCGTCCCACCACTCTATGGGAGTAACTTCGTATCCGCTTATGAGGATCCCGAAGTGAAGGTGATCTCCGAAGGCAAGGCCCGTTGAGTCGGTAACACCTATTATCTGACCCTTTTTAACCTCTTCACCTTCTTTTACCCTGAAGTCAGCCATGTGTGCGTAAAGACTCATCAATCCGTATCCGTGATCTATAATCACCGAATTTCCGTATATTCCAAGATCTCCGGCAAAAACCACAACACCGCTGTTGGCTGCAGGGACGGGGGCGTTTTTCACCGAGGCAAGATCGTATCCGAGGTGTCTTGAGGAGCTTATGTACTTTCCGTTGTAGTAGTAACTTCTCTTCTCACCGTAGTAGGAGAGGACTTTACTGTTTTTGAGCTGTAAAAACCTTCCCTTCCACCTCTTTACGGGGGAGGATTTTTGGCCTATCTCACTGATTTTTTCCTCATTAATTTTTCTGATTTTTTCATTGACCTCCTTAAAAGCAGATACAAAGTCAAGCTTATCCGTTTCACCTGCAATTATCGTGAACAGCTTGGGCGTAATAAGGTTTTCCTTTCCTTTGAGTTCTATTCTGAACTTCTTAAACCTGTTTTTTTTGATTCCTGTGCCCAGAGGTATAACGGTTCTGTTTCCGGCAAGGTCGACGGCAACCACCTTGATCACATCCCTCGTTGAGGTTTCAACGGGAACTCCGAAGAGAGCGATCCTCTGATTTTCTCTGTCCGGTACCGGATAGGACCTGAACTTCCTTCCTCCCACCTCAACCCAGAGGTCCGCATCTTCACTGAGCTGAGCTTTAATTCCTCCCGAGCCTCCCTGAATAACCATGTAGGGAGCCCAGAGGAGCCTTACCCTTGGAGGTTGGGTATCAATCAAGGTTTTTACCTCAAAGGTTTCCTTCAGAATGACGAACCTTCGGAGGGTTACCCTTATCAGCGCACTTCCGTCGGAAAGACCTATCTTTTTGGGCTCAACTATGAAGGTGATTTCGTTAATTGTCTCAGGTAGTTTGCCGTCAAAGAGGATAACCTCCTTCATGCCCTGTATAGCCTTAACCGTAACCCTGTCAACGTACGCTCTGGGTGAAACGAGG